>DASYCL010000470.1:0-5977 GCA_036500245.1 Polyangiaceae bacterium
CTCCACGACGCTCGCGACGAGATCGCGCGCCACCCCCAAGAAACCGCGAGCGCGTTTTTGTTGCGCGGGATCAGTCGTCGTGCGGCGCACGATTTCGTCCCGCAGCTCCACGCGCGTCATCAGCTCCGCGCGTTCGACGCCGAGCACGCGCGCTTTCAAAATCAGCTGCTCGCGGCTCGAGTGCTCGAGATCGTCGCTGGCTTCGGCCATGGGGGCGACATTATTGCGGCGCCGGGCGCGTGCACGTCAAGCCGAGGCGCGTCCCGAAGCTAGTACTTCGGTTCAGATGTGCGTTCCGGATTTCTGTGGTCCCCACGAGTGAGGGCCACAGAAATCCTCCCGCACGGCAAAGCTATCCTCAGTACTCTATCTGTCTCGACGTACGACAACCCGGAACGAAGTTCCGGGCCGTCGTACTAACGCCAGGCGCCGTGCGCGGCCGGATCGGGTTCGAGTCGCGCGACAGCTCGGCGCGCTTCGGCTGCATCTTTCGCGATTTGTGCTTTGAGCTCGTCGAGATCGGAGAATTTGCGCTCCTCGCGCAAGCGCTGCACTAAGTGAACGCGCAATTTTTGGCGGTACAGGTCGCCCGCGAAATCGAACAAGTGCGCCTCGACGCTGAAGCCTGCGCTGACCGTGGGCCGGAGCCCGATGTTGGCGACGCCTGTGGCAAGCTTCGTGGCCACGCCGTCTTCGACGCGATCGACCAAAACGGCGTACACGCCGTAAGGCGGCAACGCTTCGCGCACCCCGCCGAGGTTCGCGGTCGGAACGCCGATCGTGCGCCCGCGCTGTGCGCCTTGCACGACTTCGCCGCTGAGCGAATGCGGCCGACCGAGCAAGCGTTCGAGCAGTGCGAGGTCACCGGCGGCGAGCGCTGCGCGTGCGCGCGTGCTCGAATACGGCCCTTCGCCATCGCCGGTCAGCGACGAAGCGCGCGCTTCGAAGCCGAGCTCGGCGCCGAGCGCAACCAAAGTCTTGAGGTCGCCCGCGCGCTGATGACCGAAGCGAAAATTCTCACCCACGATCACGACGCGCGCGGCGAAAAGCTCGACGATGAATTCACGCGTGAACTCGGCCGGCGACAATTTCGAGAGTTCGAGCGTGAACGGCTCGACCACCACGCGGATCTCCGCGCCGATGCGCTCGATCAATTCGACCTTGCGCTCGAGCACGGTGAGCGGCGGGCGCGTGCCGCGGCCGAGCACTTCGGCGGGATGCGGGTCGAAGGTGAGTACCAGCGGCAAGAGCGCGCGCTCGCGCGCTTCCGCGAGCGCCGCGCCGATCACCGCGGCATGCCCCTGATGCACGCCGTCGAAATTGCCGATCGCGACCAGCGAATTTCGTCCGGATTGTTCGGCTTTCAGCTCTCGAGCGCGAGTTCGCACGCTCGGGTACTACTACATTCCTCACGGTGCTAAAACCGGAACCCGATGACCCCCGAGCAAGCCATCCGTGAAGCTTCCGAGCAGACGCTCCGCCCCGTGTACTTGCTCGTGGGCGAAGAGCAGAAGCTCGAAGCCAACGTGGTGCAGGCCCTCCGCAACGCAGTGAGCAAAGGCGGCATCCCGGGGTTGAATGAAGATCTGATGCAAGCGCAAGAGATCGACGTCGATACCGCGCTCGGGGCCGCGCGTACTTTACCCATGATGGCCACGCGACGCTTCGTGCTCGTGCGCGGACTCGAAGCCTGGGAGGCGCGCGAAAGCGGTGACGGTAAGGCGCTCGCGCCGCTCGATAAGCTCGCCGAGTACGCGCAAAATCCGGTGCCGACGACCACGCTCGTGCTAGTCGGCGGCGCGCTCGACAAGCGCCGTAAACTGGTCGCGGCGGCGCGCAAGGACGGCTACCTGGTCAGCTGCGAAGTCTTGTCGCGCGCGGATTTGCCCGCGTACATCGAACGCGCCGCGCGCGAACGCGAGAGCGCGCTCGCGCCGGGCATCGCGGATTTGATCGCCGAATTGAGCGGACCCGAGCTCGGCCCTGTCATGGACGCGCTCGAGCGCTGCTGCCTCTACGCCGGAAAAGGCCAGGCGGTCAGCGAAGAGGTGGTGAGTGAATGTGTCGTGCGCCTGCGCACGAAGACCGTGTGGGAATTGGTCGGCGCGGTCGGGCGACGCGATTCCGGCGCCGCACTCGCCGCGCTCGCCGAAGTGTACGATCCACAAGACCGCGGCTTGCGTTTGGTCGGCTTGCTCGCCTGGTCCGCGCGACAACTCTTGCGCTTCGACTCCGCGCTCCGCGACGGCCTTTCGCCGAACGACGCGGCCGTCAAAGCCGGCGCGCCACCGTTCAAAGCGCGCGAGCTCGCCGATCAACTGAAGCGCATCGCGCGCGCCGATCTCGAACGCTGGCTCGAAACCCTAGCCGAGCTCGATTACTCATTGAAAGGCGGCTCACGACGACCGCCGCAGGCCGTGCTCGAACACGCCATTTTGAAGCTGTGTCGCAGCGCTGAAAGCCGTTCTTCCGGGCGCGCGGCGGAGCGCAGAGCTTGACCTCGGAAAAACCCCGCCCCACATTCATGAGGACGATGGAGACCGTGTCTCGGGCTAGTCAGCCCACGTTTAGGCTGGAACAGCTCGCGCAAGCACCGCTTCCCACGCGCCACGGCATGTTTCAACTGCGCGTATTTCGTTGGGACGATCCCGACGCGCATCCCGAGCTCAGCCGCGAACACTGCGCGTTGATCATGGGTGAAGTGCGCGGCCGGCGCAATGTGCCGGTGCGCGTTCACTCCGAGTGCCTCACGGGTGAAGTGTTCTCTTCGCTCAAGTGTGATTGCCGCGAACAGTTCGAGCACGCGCAGGCAGAAATCGCCAAGCACGGTTTCGGTGTGATTTTGTATTTGCGCCAAGAGGGGCGCGGCATCGGGCTGGCGAACAAAGTGCGCGCTTATGCGCTGCAAGCCATGGGCGCGGACACGGTGGAGGCCAACGAACTCTTGCATCTGCCGGTAGACGCGCGCACCTATGACGTCGCGGCCGCAATGCTGCGCGAGCTCGGCGTCGAATCCGTCGAGTTGATGACGAACAACCCGACCAAGGTGGACGAGCTCAAGCAGCTCGGCATCACGGTCGAGAAACGCTTGCCGGTGCTGATCCCCGCGAACCCGTTCTCGGCCTCCTACCTCGAAGTGAAGCGTCGTCGTATGCAGCACGAGCTGCCGAGTTCGCCACAGATGAGCCCGGAGCCCGTGGCCGACAGTGGCACCATTGTCGGCACAGCCGCTTCTGTAGTGAAGAACGGCCGTCGCGCGGCGCAGTGACGCCGGCGAAGCGCCGAGTTTAGCGCGAATCGCGCGCCGAACTCTGGTCTTTTCCCCCTGCAAATGGGACTTCTACGGCATGTCGCTCACTGCCGTGGTGCTCGCTGCTGGTCTTGGAACGCGCATGAAGAGTCGCCTGCCGAAGGTGCTCCACCCGATCGCGGGGCGGCCTTTGGCGCACTACGCGGTGCGGGCCGCGTTTGCGGCCGGAGTCGACCGCGTCGTGGTCGTGACGAGCGGGCAACCTGAAATCGAACAGGGGCTCGGCGGCGAGTACGGCGACAAGATCACGTGCGTGAAGCAAGATCCGCCGCGCGGCACCGGGGACGCCGTGCGCGTCGGGATCGCCGAAGTGAAGACGGAGCGCGTCTTGATTTTGTGCGGCGACACTCCGCTCGTGCGTGCCGAAGAATTGAAGGAGCTCGTCGCGGCGCTCGATCAGCCGGGCGCGAGCGAGCTCAGCTTCCTCACCTGCGCGCTCGATAACCCCTCAGGGTATGGCCGCGTGCTGCGCGATGCAGCCGGCAACGTGCGCGAAATTCGCGAGCAGCGCGATCTCAAAACCCCCGAGGAACACACGACGCGCGAGGTCAACTCCGGAATTTACGCCGGCAAGACTTCGAGTGTTCAGCACGCGATCGCCGAAATCAAACCGAACAACGCGCAAGGCGAATACTATTTGACCGACATCGTCGCGCTGATCGCCCGTTCGAGCCGCGTGACGACCGTGACGGGCCACCGCGACGCGCTGCTCGGCGTGAACGATCGCAGTCAGCTCGCAGAGGCGGAAGAAATCATGCTCGCGCGCATTCGTCAGCGGCACGCGAAAAACGGCGTCACCGTGCGTGGCAACGCGCGCATCGACGACAGCGTCGAGATCGGGGCAGATGCGCGGATCGAAGACGGCGTGCACCTCCGCGGCAAGACGCGCATCGGTCCGGGCACGGTCGTCGACAGCGGCTGCGTTCTGGTCGACGCAATCGTCGGTGAGGGCGCGCTGCTCAAGCCGTACACGGTGATCACGTCGAGCAAGGTCGGCGATCGCGCGGAGCTCGGGCCGTTCGCGCATTTGCGGCCGGATTCCGAGCTCGAAGCGGAAGTGCACGTCGGCAATTTCGTGGAAACCAAGAAAACGCTGATGCGGCGCGGCTCGAAAGCCAATCACCTCTCCTACCTCGGTGACGGCGACATCGGCGAGCGCGCGAACATCGGCGCGGGCACGATTTTCTGCAACTACGACGGCTTCAACAAGCACAAGACAACGATCGGCGCGGGCGCATTCATCGGCAGCGACTCGCATTTGGTCGCGCCAGTCACCGTGGGCCGCGACGTGTACGTCGCGACCGGCACGACCGTAACCGAGAACGTGCCGGACGAAGCGCTCGCGATCAGCCGCGTCAAGCAGGTCAACAAAGAGGGCTACGCGCCCAAGCTGCGCGCGCGCTTCGCGGCCATCAAAGAAGCCGCAAAGGCAGAAAAAAAGCTCTAAGTACTAGCTGATTGTTCTCCCTAGGAGTTTTTGGACCCTACGTGAAAATCAGCCTTTGGCCGCCCGCGCAGCGCCCAAAACATCCCAGCAGCCAACACAACACTCAGAAATACTACTCCCCGTGCGCTTCCCCCCCGCGCCCGTCTTTCGCGATCGGCGCGGACTCCGAGACATCCGGCTCGGGCGTTTCGATCGCAGGTTCGCGCGGTTCGGCTTCTTTGGTTGGGGCGAGCGGTGACAAGCTGCCCGTCGCAAACACGTCCGAATCCGGCTCTTCCTTACGTGGCGCGACGCTGCGCCCGCGATCGACGTACACCACGACCGCTTCGCCGGAGCGCAGCTTGTCCGTCCGCGAGCGGTGATTCACGCGCTCCATGCTGCCGACGGTCATGCCAAAGCGCTTGCCGAGCGTGGCCAGGGTGTCATTGTCACGCGCGCTGACCACGACGCGTTTCCGGCCATTTTGGCCTTCGAAATAGTCGTAAAATTCGGCGCTGCCGGCGACGAGTACGCGCGCTTGCGCCGGCGTGAGCGTGCGCGCGGCGAAGGTTTTGTTCTTGTCGACGAAGAGCTGAAGCGCCATCCCCGATTGTAAGCGCGCGCTTTCGTCGAGCGCGTTCCAAGAACCGATGTCCGCCACGCTCACCGAAAACACGCTCGCCACGCGGCTCAGTGAATCGCTCGGGAGCACATGATAGAATACGCGCGAGCGATCGGCATAGGCGAACTCGCGCGGCGGCACGACCACGACGTCGTCGTTCGGATCGGGGGCCACGCTATGCGCGCCACGCGGCACGAGTAACAGCGTGCCCGCGGCCAAAAGCTCCTTCGGCTCGACGTGATTGAGCGCGCGGATCCGCGCTTCACTCGTGCCGTGCGTGTTGGCGACCGACTCCACCGTATCCCCGAATTTGCTGAGATAAGTTTCGAGCGAATCGTCGTTCTGCGTCGCGCGCGCGAGCGCGCCGCTGCACGCGCTGCCCTTGCCGACGGGCACGTGCACGCGCCAACTCGGTTTCGGCGTGCCAGGCAGCCACGGCGGAGTGCGGCCCGCCAAATATGCCGGATTCAGCTCCGCGATCGTGCTCGCGGCCACGCCTGCCGCGCGCGCGACGTCGTCGAGCGCCACGCTTGGCCCGACCGAAACCACGTCGAAAGATTCGGGCGGATCGCTCGGCACCGTGTCGAGCCCGAACGCCTTCTTGTTGTTCATCACGATC
>DASYCL010000471.1:0-7216 GCA_036500245.1 Polyangiaceae bacterium
CAGGTCAGATGTCTATTCCCTGCGTGGCGCGCGAGGGGTTCGGGCTCGCCAGCCCGGAAATAAAACAAAGCGGCAGGCTCGCCAGGCTGATCACGGTTTTCGAAAGAAGGGCGGCCACGTTGGAACTGACCGAACAGGCGCCCCCCGCGCGGCCAGTCACGCGAGCGGCCAAGCGCTGTGCACGCGCAGGGCCAAAAACATCCCAGAGATGCCACAAACAGCCAGAAACAATACAAACCAGCAGCTCACCAGGCTGTACTAAACTCGCCGCTACTTTGCGCTCACTCGTCGTCGCGATTTCGTTCGTTCTGTCGCTCGTCGTCGCGAGCTGCAAGCCGAGCGCCGGCAGTTCCTGCGAGAAAGGCGAAGCGCGCTGCATCGACGCGAAGCACGAGCTCGCGTGCCAAGCCGGAAAATTCATCGAAACGCCGTGCAACGGTGCGCGCGGTTGCGCGACGAGCGAGCAAGGCACGAGCTGCGACTTCAGCGGCGACAAACCCGGCGATGCGTGCAGCGCGGACGACGAAGGCGCCGCCACGTGCAACTCGAAGGACACCATGCTCGCGTGTCACGTCGGGCTCTACGGTATCGTGCCGTGTCGCGGCTCGAAAGGTTGCACGCTCGCCGAAGGCCGCGCCGCATGCGACACGTCGGTCGCGCAGCTCAAGGACGCGTGTCGCGACGAAGGCCTCAAGGCCTGCGCCGCCGACGGCTCGCAAGTCTTGATCTGCAAAGAACACGCGATGAGCACCTACTACCCGTGCCGCGGAGCGAACGGCTGCGTGACGAACGGCGGTAAGCTCAGCTGTGACACGTCAATCGCCACGCTCGGCGATCCGTGCGACAAGAAAATGGAAGGCCAAGCCTCCTCCTGCACGCCCGACGGCGCGAGCATTTTGCAGTGCAAAGGCGGCGCGTTCGCGCTCGATGAAACCTGCAAACCCGGCCAAAAATGCCTGATCGACGGCACCAGCACGCATTGCGCCAAACCCGACAAGAAGTAGCTCGAGTTTCATTTTTTTATTGATGGTCACCGAAAGCGGCCGCGTCTCGGCAAAGCCTTCGGCGTCGCGTTTCGGCTTTTCCTGCATCAGCCTCAGTCCATTCGAATCACGACTTTGCCGAACTGTTTGCCGCTCGCCAAATACTCGAACGCAGCGCGCGCTTCGTCGAACGCAAACACGCGATCCACGTCCGGTTTGAGCGAGTACTTTTCAGTGAACGCGAGCAAATTCGAAAACGACTCTTTGCTGCCCACGAACACACCTTGCATGCGCACGTCTTGCATCAAGAGCGGCCGCAGATCGAGCTCGCTCTTCGCGCCCGAGAGCACGCCGATCACGCTAATCGATCCGCCCATTTTCACAGCCCGGAGACTCTGCGCGATGGTGCCCGCGCCGCCGACTTCGAGCACGTGATCGACGCCTTCGTCGTTCGTCAGTGCGCGCACGTTTTTTCCCCACTCCGGATTTTGCGTCGTGTCGATCGCATCGCTGACGCCGAACGCCGCGGCGCGCGCGAGCTTTTCGCCGCTGCGGCTGGTCAAAATCACGCGCACCGAGAGCGCCCGCGCGATCCGCAATGCAAACGAGGACACGCCGCCCGTACCGATACAAACCAGCGAATTTCCCGCTGAAAGCCGGCCGAGTTCCACGAGCGCGCGATACGCCGTCACGCCCGCGCAGGGCAGACACGCGGCCTCTTCGTCGCTCAAGTGTGCGGGCGCGCGCACGAGCGCGTCTTCGTGCGCCAGAAAATACTCGCGCAATGTTCCGTCGAGCGGGCCGCCGAGGCTACTCTGCCGCGCGCGCTTGTCGAGCGGACCGCGCTGCCAAAGCCCAGCGAAAATCGGACATACGCGATCGCCCGCGCGCCAGAATTTCACTTCATCGCCACACGCCACGACTTCGCCCGCTGCGTCCGAACAAACGACGAGCGGCAATTTCTGGCGCGGATTGTACTCACCGCGCACCAGCATCAAATCCCGCGCATTGAGCGAAACGGCGCGCACGCGAACCAACACGTCGCGCGGGCCGCATTCTGGGATCGGCAGCTCTTCGAATCCGAGCGCATCGAGACCAAACCCGGCTTTGAGCAAGACCGCGCGCATGTGAGCGCGAGCATACTCCGGGCACGCGCAAAACGCGCGCGAAGTTCGGCTGTCCTGCGTCAGTCTGCGAGCGCGATCCGCCGCTCGAGCTCCGAAAGCCGCGCGTAAGCCTCGCCGTAGCCGGCTTTTCGCGCTCGCACGTAGTCGTGCAAAAAGCGCCGTACGGTAGCCAGCTTTTCAGGCCCCAAATTCGCGATATCGGGTCGCGAAAACGCCGCAAAAACCCGGGCCAGCTCGCGTGGCGGCGCTGCCTCGAGCAGCGCGCGGAGCCGCGGCGTGGTTTTGTCGTTCGGCCCGTCGAGTTCGCGCCCGAGCTCGAGCGCGGCGCGTTCCGGCACGCGCCGCCACAGCCCCGCGTAGAACGCGCGGCTCTCGACGCCGCGTTCGAGCGCTGTTGCGAGCACACTGTCCGGTGCCTCGAGGAATGCGTGCGCGTCTTCAGCGCGCGCCGGTGTGGTGTCGATCGCGCGCAGAAAGGCTTGCCAGCTCGAATCGGTGAACGACTCGTACGGGATGTTCGTCGCACGCGCGTCGCAGAGCAACGCTTCCAAGATTTCGCTCGGTACGTGCGGCCAGAACCAAGAGGCAAATGGCGAATCTGGCGCGAGGAACCGCGCGCCGTTGCTCGGACGCTGCGCGTCGTCCCAGGCTTCCCAAATGGCGTGCGCGACGGTCGCGAACGGCACATTGCGCTCCTCTGCGAGCGCTTGCAAAGCCGGCAGACCGAGCTCGTCCGCGTCGATGCCGGCGATCGACGGCCAAGCGAGGACGCCGTGGCTGACTTCGTCCACGATCACGCCGGGGCGCTCGAGCAACTCCGGTGCGTCCACCTTGCCGAGCGCGCCGATCTCGGCGCGCAGCCGCCCGATCAACGAAAACGCGCGCAGCACCCAGACACGATCGCCCGGGGCGCGCGGCAAATCGCCCGCGATTTGCCGGCAAATTGCGCCAAGCTCTGGGCTCACTCCGCTCGCCTTCCAGGGCCGCAGCAGGGCGTGGCGCCGGCCTGCGCGTTGCCCGAGTTCGCTCGTCACGGCGAGTGCGGCCAGGTACCAGATGCCACGCGTGAGTAGCGCATCGGGCTCCGGCGCGTCGTATTCGATGCGCGGGCAGGGCAGTTCGCCTGGCAGCTCGAGTCGGGCTTCCATCACTTCGTCCCACAGTGCTTCGAGCGATTCGGGCGCGAGCTCTGCGCCGCCGAGCAGCGCGACGCCCGCGGCGCGAAAGGTCATGTCCACGGCCGCCGCGTGGCCCGCGCTGTCGGCGCTTTCGAGCTCGAGCACGTTGTCGATGAAGGCGCTGCCGCGATCGGACAAGCGCAGCACCAACTCGCGTGCGATGCTCGGCGCGGCATGACCGCGTAGCAATGCTTCGCCGAAATCTTGGGCCGAGCTCGAGACCAAAGCTTCGGTCGCGTCGCGACGTAGTGCGTTCGAAAACCAGCGCGGCCCGAGCGAGAGCCGCGTCTCGGGCGCTTGATGCGACCCTGCGCTCGTGAACGGATCGCGCAATAGCTCGGCGCGCTGCAGCGCGCGCACGATACGAAATGCGCCGGGCGGGATTTTGCGCGCGGCTTTTTCGATGTCGCTCGGACGAATCGCGGAATCGGTTTGGCTGAGCGACAAGCGCATCCAATCGAGATCCGGCCCGCGCTGATGTTCGAGCGGCACGAGCTCGAGCCAGGTTTCGAGCGCGCGCGGTTCGTCCCACGGCGCATCCGAATCGGCGAGCAAGCGGCGGCCGAGCCCGACCAAGGCGTCGTAACCGCTGCGGCGCAGCCAGGCCGAGTGCAGGGCTTCGGGATCGAGCGTCGCGAGCAAACGATCGCGGCAGAAACGCTCCGCGATTTGTCGCAGCGATTTGCGCTGGAGCGTGTGCACGCCGAGCTCGTCCGCGAGTCCGCACAAGCCAAGCGCGGCGCCCAGGCCGTCGAGCACGCCGCTGTCCCGCATCTCGCCGCTGAGCCACGCGAGCGTGCGCGCGCGATCGAAGCGACCGTCTGCCGGCAAACGCTCGGCGATCCACGCGACCAAATCAGCAAGATACGACTCGACGGGCGCGGAGCGCAGTTCTTGCCAGCCGGAGTTGCCGGGTTCGAAATCGCCCGCGACGCACACGCCGGCGCGTGGCGCGGGCGGAAGCGGGCCACGCTGCGCGTGAAGTTCGATGAACACCGGCCCGCGTTCGGGCAAACGCGCCACTGCTTCGTCGAAGGTCTCGGCCTCGATCACCTGTGCTAGGCCACGCGCCTCCAATAATCTTCCGACCAGCGAGCGCCCGGAGCCGCTCGGAGCGCGCCAAAAAAGGCTTTCAAAAGCCCCCGGCGTGAGCACGGCGTTCGGGATCCCCGGACATAGCGGTTCCTCGAGCAGATCGAGCGCCCTGGCGTAGCGAAGCGAGCTCAGTCGGAGCCGGCGAACATCGCCGCGGGGCCCGCTTGCGCTGGCGCTCGTTGGGCTGCGCAGGTCGTCCAGCGGAACGCCGAGCACCTTGGACAGCACCCGTTGAACGCCCACTCGCTCGGCGAGCCAGTCAGCCTCCTGGTTTCGATCCAACTTGCTGAAGATGCTCGCTAGCGAACGCTCTCCCATTCGGGATTCACCCGGCCAGTCGGAATTTTTGAGGGCCGCGCGCGCGAGCTCACCGTAACTGCGGCAGCCCGAATCGGACTGCTCCATCAGGTCGCGGAGCCAACCCATTGTTCTCCTGTTGGCGGGCGTTGCATCGAGTTTGAATTATCGATCAATAATCTAGAAAGATGCAATAGCGAGTGAAGTCGTGCTGCCGCGAATAATCGACTGTGCTGGAATGATAGGGCCTTCGCGTTGCGCCAGCGGTGCTGACGTCGCGGACACGCTCGTTCGCGCACTCGTTCGAGCGCGCCGGACGGAGAAAAAGCGGCCTAGAGGCCGGCAATCTCAGAAAAACTAGATGGCCGGCCTGCTGGCCTGACTGGCTCTGCGGGGGTGCTTACTGCAGGACTCATTTCGCGCGCCAGCCACCGTCGTTCAACTCGAGCACGTAGCGCCCGCCAGCGCCCAAATGAAGGCCCGCGATATGCTGGTAGCGCCCATCCCGGTCGACC
Organism: Polyangiaceae bacterium; assembly: GCA_036500245.1. Taxonomy (GTDB): domain Bacteria; phylum Myxococcota_A; class Polyangia; order Polyangiales; family Polyangiaceae; genus PMG-095. Next base: position 5,196 of record DASYCL010000471.1, read on the forward strand.
GCGCGCACGTCCCAAAGTCCGGGCTCGGGGACGTCGATTTTGAGCCGCTGGCCCGCGCCAATCGCCGCGCGGCTCAGCAAATCCGCGCCCCAGAGGTCCTGCCCACGCGGCGAATCGGAATCGAGGTCTTGCCCGGCCGCGTTCACGCGCTCCGTCTTGGCGAGATAGAGCGAGTTGATCGGCGCATCCGTGGCGTTCTTCACGCTGAAGTCGATCGCGCCGGAGCCGGTTGGGGCATGCACGGTGCGAAGGCGCGAATTGGCCCCGCCGCAGCCGCCGACGCTGAGACCGGCAGCAACAAGGAGCAGCGAAAGAACCGCGGCGCGACGATCGATCATGTCGGCGATGTTACGCCCGAAGCGCGCGCGCCTGTCAAACGCGAGCGTTCGTGGTTTCGCCCCTCGGCGGTGTCGTGTGCGCTCGGTTCAGAGTACAACTCGACGGCGCGCATGGCCATCCTGCCCGGTCTGCTGATTTGGTACCTCGTGTTTCTGTTCAGCACGACCTTTCACGAGTTTTCGCACGCGTTCCTAGCCTACAAGGGCGGCGATCTCACCGCCTACGAGACGGGTCACGTCACGCTCGATCCGATGCCACACATCCGGCGTTCGCCGATCGGCATGGTGGTCGTGCCGATCCTCACGTACATCCAGCTCGGTTGGATGGTCGGCTTTGCGTCGGTGCCATTCAATCCCGATTGGGGACGTGCGCACCCGCGCCGGCAAGCATTCATGTCGCTCGCTGGGCCGTGCGCGAATCTGATTTTGGCAGCGCTTGCGCTCGTTGCGATGCGTGTGCTGCTCGCGGCGCACATTTTTCAATACGCGGAGAGCAGTGCGAGCGCGGAGTACGTCGAGGCCGTGCGCGGAGGCACCCACACGCCGCTCGGTGCATTGGCGTTTGCGCTCGGCGTAACGCTCAAGCTCAACGTCGTATTGTTTCTGTTCAACTTGATCCCGGTGCCGCCGCTCGATGGTGCGGGCGTGCTCTCCGGCCTGTTCCCGGATTCACTCGGCTCGCTCTACGACCGCATGCGCAAAACCCCAGCCTTCGAGCTGCTCGGTTTAGTGCTCGCGTGGTACCTGTTCCCGTATTTGGCCCGGCCTGCGTTTGGGATCGTGAGCAATCTGCTCTATCGCTAGTGAGCCTCTGCGAGCGTTGGGTCAGAGCGGGTTCGCATATATATCTGCAGGGATCTCGCGCTGAGCGAGCCAGTGGCGAGCCCGTGCGGCTCGCTTCTTTTGGCAGATGGCGCTAACCTGACTTGGTTTTGCTGCCGACAGTCGCCCGAATTGCTCGATTTGCGCTCGCCTTCGCGCTGCTCAGTGGAAGCGCGCGCACTGCGCGCGCCGAGGGCACGAATCCGGCGGCCGCCGAGGCGCTGTTCGATCAAGGCCGCGCGGCGCTGGCGCAAAACGATTTCGAAACGGCGTGCGCTCGCTTCCGTGAGAGCGATCGACTCGATCCCGCGGTCGGGACGCGCTTCAACCTCGCGGACTGCGAGGAAAAACGTGGCCGGCTCGCGACCGCGTGGAGTCTATTTCGCGGCGTCGTCGCCCAGCTCGCGGAGGGCGACGATCGCTTGCCGATCGCGCAAAAACGGCTCGCCGCGCTGGAGCAAAGCGTCCCGCGTTTGACGATGGTGCTCGGCGGGGGTGCGCCACGCACGTCCCGCGTGAAAGAGTCCGACACCGAATACGAAAGCGGCAGCTTCGGCGTCGCGCTGCCACTCGATCCGGGGATGCATCATTTGCTCGTGACTGCGCCCGGCTACGAAGCGCGGCGGATCGACGTCGCGCTCGAGCCAGGCGAGACCGCGGAAGTAAAGATCAGGCCGGGGCCGCTCGTTCCCGTCGAAGAGCACGCCGCGCCCGCTCGCGAGCCGCGCTCGGACGATCGTCGCACCCTTGGCTACGTCCTCGCAGGTGTGGGCGCGACCGGACTCGTCGTCGGTGCAGTGAGCGGCGTGCTCGTGTTGCATCAAAAGACGATTTACGATGCCAATTGCGACACGCGACTCA
>DASYCL010000472.1:0-17043 GCA_036500245.1 Polyangiaceae bacterium
GTGTCCACATAGGCCGAGATCATTTGGGGGCCCACCTTGGCTTCCACCCATGGCTCGAGCGTGCCGACGTAAGTTCGCTGAGGACGAAACGTAGTCGTCGCGGCTTCGATTACGGTCACCGGTTTCGCGCTCTGATCGAGCGCGACTTTGTTCACCCGCGCCTCCGCGCGCACCACCATCGTCGCGCCGATCGCGATGATCGCGAGCACGCCCACGCCGATCACGAGCGGGACCAGCGCGCGGCCGGCGCGCGCGGTTTTTCGCGTGACGGCCGCGGCCCGGCCGTGATTCGAATCCTGCTCAGTCTGTTCGGAGTTCACCCTCAAAGTCCTTCCGCGATGGTTCGACCGAAAGCGGCGCGCGCGCGTGCCAGCGCGAATTCGCCGAGCACGAGCTGAATTTCGGCTTCCGTGCGCAAAGCGTCGGCGTCGGCGAGTTCGACGCTCGTGCCGAGCCCGGCTTTGAAGCGCGCGTCCGCTTGCGCGTAGTTCGCGTGCGCTGCGCCGACCGCGCGGCGCAGTCCCGGCAGCACCGTGCGCGCGACTTCGACCGCCGAATACGCTTCGCGCACCGCGGCGTGCTCTTCTTCGCGCACGAGCCCGATGTTCTCGCGCTCGACGCGCTCTCGCGCGCGCGAGGCATCGGCGCGCGCCGAGTTCGTGCCATCGAACAGCGGCCAGCTCAGTACGGCTCCGACGTCCCAGTTCGGCACGCTCGGAACCAAACCGTCGCCCGCCGGCAGAGCGCCAGTGCCCGACGGCGTGGCCGAACCTGCGCGCCCGGAGAGCGTCGCGGTCAGCGCCAAATTCGGCCGCATTTCGGCGCGAATGGCGCGCGTGCTCTGTTCGCCTGCGCGTAGCTCGGCGAGCGCGCTCTGCAAGCGTGGATCATTCTGTTCCGCGTGCGCGAGCGCGCGGTTCAGATCCGGCAGCTCGCTCGGCGCGGGCGGCGCGGTGCTCACGTCGAGCGCCGGATCCGGGACGCCGACTGAGGCGGCGAATACGGTTTGAGCCGTGATGAGTCCGCCCTGCGCGCGAATGCGACCGATGTCGAAATTGGTCAGCTCGGCTTCGGCGCGCGTGAGCTCGATCGGCGAGCGCATCCCGGAATTGACGCCGGCCTTTGCCAAGTCGCGATGCGCGAGCGAGCGTTCGTAAGCCTCTTCCGAGGCTTTCAGAATCTCCTTCGCCGCGAAGACGGAGAAGTAAGCCTCTTCGACGTCGAAGCTCACGTCCAAATCGATGGACCGGGCGCGTTGCCGCTCGACGTCCGTCGCCGCATCCGCGGCCGCTGTTTGCGCGGCAATGCGCCCAAAATCAAATAATTCCTGGCGCACGCCCACGCCGACGAAGGTCGATGGTTCGGGCTCCCAGCTGCCAGTTCCGACCGCGCGCGTGGCGCCGATACGCGGAATATCCATGAAGCTCGGCGAGACGTAGCTGCCGGTCGTGTTGTTTTCGGTACCCGCGAATATCTGCGCAGTAGCCCCGAGGGTCGGATACCATTGCGCGCGAGGAATCTGTGCCACGGCGGCTTGAGCTTGAATGCGCGCGGCAGCGGCTCGGACCGCCGGCTGATGAGCGCGCGCGAACGCGACTGCTTCGCCGAGAGACATCGCGCGAACCGGAGCGGGCAGTGGTAGCGCGGGGAGCGGCGAAGCCGAAGCTGCCGTCGGGGCGTCGGCGGCGCGCACAGCCGTCGGCGAGAGCAAACAGCTCACACAGAGGAGAGCTTGTGCGCGTGTCATCGGCCCCGCGGAAAGCACATCTCAGGCCAGCTCGAGAATTGCGCGAAAGCGGCCGAAAGCGCGCGTGCGCGTGGAGCGATCATTGGGAGACTTTCCCAGTCGAGTGGGAAGATTTCCCAGTGCTCCGCGCCCGTCGTAGGAATTTCGCGCGCAAGTTCGCTGCTTTTAGCGTTGGCCTCGGTATTGCTCTGGTGCTGAGCGGATGGACACGGCCGTCGCTTTCGTGCACCGGATTCGCGCGCATGCCGGGCCGCGGGAGCGGCGCGTGAAAACGTACACGCTGATGGCGTGGATGCTCCTCGCGATCGCCGCCGTGGCTGCCGTTGCGTATTGGGACGAACAGCGCGAATTCGATTCGGCGTTGAAGGACTTCGCTGGCGAGCAGACCGCGCTGGCGCAAGCGGTCGGAACGACGCTGCGCGCGCGCTTGACGGGAATGGACCTCGCGGCGCCAGCAAGCAATGGCTCGCTCGCGGAGGTGCAACTGCGACTCAAGCTGGCGCTCGCGACCGAGCAGTTTTTGCTCGCGGCGCACTCGATCGAGCGGCCGCAATCGGTGCGACTGTTCGTGCAAGGTCCATTCGAGAGCGGCCTTTTGGCATCCGACGGACGCGCGTTTCACTCCGCGGCGCTCGAAACTGGGCTCGCGAGCGATGCGCCGTCCGCGCGCTTGAGCCGGCAAGAAGCGGCCTCGCTCGGCTTGCCGGCGCGCACCGCGATGGCTGGCTTTTCGCGGATCGAAGTGGCCAACGCCGGGCATTGGGGCGTCGCGGTCGTGGCCAGCGCGCGGCGCGAGCGCGATCGCGAAGTGTTCGCCGAGTGGCGTCTGGCGCTGAGCGTCGTCGTTGCGTCGTCGTTGGTGCTAGCTTTTGGGGGGCTGGCTTTGCAGAACCAACGTCGGCAAATGTTGCTCGCTCAGGAGCTTGCCATCGCATCCGTACAATCGGAGCGCGACGAGCGCTTGGTGCGCGCGGACAAGCTCGCAACGATGGGCGCGCTCGCGACCGGCATTGCGCACGAAGTCTCGACGCCGCTTGGCGTGATTTTGGGTCGCGCCGAGCAGCTGCTCGCCAAAGTCAATGGTGACGAGCGCTCGAAGCGCGCCGCCGAAGCGATCGCCGAACAAGCCGAGCGCATCAGCGCGATCGTGCGCGGGTTTCTAGCGCTCGCGCGCGGAGATTCGCCGCGCACCGAGCGCATCGCGCCGCGCGCGTTGGCCGACGCGGCGCTGGAGTTGGTCGATCATCGGTTTGCGAAAGTCGGGGTCGAGCTCGGGCACTTTTTTGCCCAAGATTTACCTGAGATTAGTTGCGAGCCTCGATTGATGGAACAAGTGTTGGTCAACCTGCTCTTGAATGCTTGCGACGCGTGCCAAGCGGGCGGCCATGTGGAGCTGCGTGTGGTCGCCGAGGAAGATCGCGTCGCGTTTGTCGTACTCGACGACGGTGGTGGTATCAGCGCGGACGCCGCAGCGCGGATCATGGACCCATTTTTCACCACGAAGCCGGTGGGCGAAGGCTCCGGGCTCGGGCTCGCGATCGCGAACGAGCTCGTGAAACACCATCGCGGTACGCTCACGGTCGCGGCTCGCGAAGGCCACGCCGGCACGCGCGCCAGCGTCGAGCTGCCCACGGCCAGCGAGACCTTAGATGGCTGAGACAAAACCCGTCGTCGAAAGCCAGCGTGCAAAAGCTCCACCGCCGAGGATTTTGATCGTCGACGATCAGCTCTCGATGGCCGAAACAGTAGCCGATGGGTTGAACGAACAAGGCTACGACGCGATTGCGATCGCATCCAGCATTGAAGCCGCGAAACGGCTAGAAAACGAGCGTTTCGAAGCGCTCGTCACTGATTTGCGCATGCCCCAAATCGACGGCCTCGAGCTGCTCAAGATCTCGCGTCGTCACGCGCCGGATCGCCCCGTGATCGTGATGACGGCGTACAGTGCCGTCGAAAGCGCGATCGAATCCATTCGTCAGGGTGCATTTCACTACCTGACCAAGCCGTTCAAGCTCGACGAGCTCGTGCTGTTCCTGAATCGCGCGCTCGAGGATTCGCGGTTACGCCATGAAACGGCCGCGCTGCGCAGTGCGCTCCGGGAGCGTTTCGGTCTGTCCAATGTCGTCGGGCAGAGTGAGGCGATGCGCGCGCTCGGTGAGCTCGTCGCGCGCGTCGCACAAGCCTCTTCGCCCGTGCTCTTGACCGGCGAAACGGGCACCGGCAAGGGGTTGATCGCGCGCGCCATTCACGCTCACGGCCCGCGCGCGAGCGGGCCGTTCGTCGCCGTCAATTGCGCCGCACTGCCGGAAAATCTGCTCGAAAGTGAGCTGTTCGGGCATGTGAAGGGCGCTTTCACTGGCGCCGCGACGAACCGCACTGGCCTGTTCGCGGACGCCGATGCCGGGATTTTATTTTTGGATGAGATTGGGGAAATCAGCGCGCCCTTGCAAGCGAAGCTACTGCGTGTGCTCGAGAGCGGCAGCGTGCGCCCGGTCGGCGCGAACAAGGAGCAAACGATCGACGTACGCGTCGTCGCCGCGACGCATCGCGATTTGCACGAACGCGTCGCGAGCGGCGCGTTTCGCGAAGATCTGCTGTATCGTTTGGACGTCGTGAGCATCGAGATCCCGCCGCTCAGACATCGCCAAGAAGACATTCCGGTTTTGCTCGCGCATTTCTTGGAGCGCGCCCGCATGAAGCATCCAGAGTCACCCGTGCGCGGTTTCTCGAAAGCCGCGCTCGAGCGTCTGCTCGATCACCGCTGGCCGGGCAATGTGCGGGAGCTCGAACATTTGGTCGAGCGCGTGGTCTTGCTCGGGTGCGGCGCTGAAGTCGAACTCGAAGAATTGCCGCGCAGCGTCGGTCGCGCTTCGCTCGCGCCGCTCGCGTTTTCTGGAGAAATCGTGCCACTTCGTGAGCTATCGCGGCGCTATGCGGCGTGGGCGTTCGAGGCGCTCGGGGGCCGCCGCATGGTGACCGCCGAAAAACTCGACGTCGACATCAAGACACTCGGTCGGCTCCTGAAATCCGAAACCGAACCGAACGACGACTGAGTCGGCTCAAAACGCGACCGCGGCGCGCGCCAAGATTTCGTGCAGCGTGTGACCGTGGCTACGCGCGTCGTCGTCGGTACCCGCGGGCAACGTGTTGGCTGGCGCCTGCGCGCGATTGGCGGACGTTTGCGCCGGCTCGCCCGGAGCGCTTGCTTTTACTGGAGCCGAGTCCGGGAACATGTTCAAGATGTAGTTGACCGTGAAGCGCATGTGCCTCGTGAGCCAATAGTTGGCGCCGAACGAAAGCGTGTCGACTTTGATGTCACCGTCGATATTTTGAGGATCGGGAGCGCCGAGGCGGCGCGCGCTCGAGTAGTTCAAGCGCACTTGCTCCCATTTCACGAGCAACTGCAGCGCGCGCGGCGGCGTCACCGGATCGGGCTTCGAAAAATCGACATGCGGCATGTTTTGCACGCCAGGCAAGCCATTGATGTCGCGGTTGCCGAGCGGCCAAAAGCCGAGCTCCACGTAGTACGAATAGCCGCGCAAACTGCCGAAACGCTGGCTCGAAGTCGCTTCGAGGCCATCGAGTGCTTCACGCGTGGCCTTGTTGATGTACGCGGTCTCGGTGGTGAAATCGACGAGCGAATACGGCACGCGCGCTTCGCACGCGACGCCCTGCTGCGGCCCGGAATAGATGATGTGCGTCGTGCCCTGCGAGCCCGTGTACGTCGGATTCCAGAATGCGTATTGAGCCTGCGTCGTGAGCGCGGGCACATCGTAGTACGCGAAGTTGTGATCGCGCGAGCCGTAGCGAAAGCTCGCGCCGATCTCCAGACTCTTTAGTGCGTCCGTGCGGTTCGCGAGCGGCATCACGTAGCTGCGCGCAAACACGTCGAAGCGGCTGTCCACGTTGGAACGATTTTGGCCGTCACCGTCGAACAAACCGATCGAGTAATAAAACGACTTCGTCACGTCGGCCCAGGCCATCAAGCCGAGTTGCTTCTGCGTCGGAACCGCGACGTCACGCACCGTCATCGAGCGCTCCATGAACGGCGTGCCCCATTTTTCGCTGGTTCGATTCTCCATCGTGAACGGCGCGTCGAATTGCCCGACTTGCAGATTGAGCCAATTCGCGGCGCGAAAATTGACGTACACGTCGGTCGGTGCCGCGCTGATCTTCGCGGTTTCGGCCGAATTGTAGCGCGCCGTCGCCGCGGTCGGAGCGGCACCCGGCGCGGCCGCCGAAGTTTCGTTGGTGCCTCGCGGATTGTCGATCGCAGTCGTGCCGAAGTCGCCCGCGATCATGAACCACCAGCGATGGAAGAATTCGCCGGAGAGTTCCGGCCGCGCGCGGCGCAAAAACAAACTCGGCTTCAGCGTCGTGTCCGAGACGCCTGGGCCGGCATAGCTATAAAAATCGATGTGCGCGCGACCTTGCAAATACAAGCGATAATTGTCGTCGGTGTCGCGCAGGTAGAAGTAGCCGCCGTGATAGCCGGCGAGCGGAGAGCCGTCCTTGGCGAGATTCGGATCGAGTGGCGGCGCGATCGGCGCTGCGACGACCGGCGTCGGATTGGCGATCGCGGTCGAGGGATAGAGCCTCACCGCGGGCGCGGGCTCGGCGGGCGCGATCGGCGGAGCCGCTGGCGGCACGGGTGTCGCTTCGCTCGGCGCGACGTTGGTCGGCGCGTCTGTCGCCGATGGTGTGTTGGTTTGGGTTTGGGGGTTGCCTTGCGCGTCGCTGGACGGCGCGGGTGCGGGCGCATCGGCGGCAGATTGCGCGTGCGCGACGCTCGTCACGGACAGCGCGATCGACAGCGCGTAGATCGATTCGAAGGGCTTCATGCGTTCCTCGCTCAGATTCGCGATCAGAGCGCCACGCCGGCGCGCAACAGGAACTCGTGCAGCACGTGCGCGTTGTCGCGCGCGTCGTCGTTCGTGCCTTTGGCAAGCGTGTTTCCAGGCGCAATCGCTCGATTCGAGCTCGATTGCACCGGTCCACCGGTGGCCCTCGCGCTGGTCGGCTCCGAATCCGGGAACAGGTTCAGCACGTAGTTAGCGGTCAAACGCAGGTGCTTCGTGGCCCAGTAATTCAGGCCGAGCGAGAACGCATTGACTTTGATGTTCCCGTCGATGTTCTTCACGTCCTTGCTGCCGGCGACGCTCGCGCTGTCGTATTTCAGATTCAACTGCTCCCACTTGGCGAGCAGCTCGAGCGAGTTCGGCGGCTCGACGGGATCGGGCTTCGAGAAGTCGACGTGCGGCATGTTTTCGTAGCCCGGCAAGCCGGTCACGTCGCGCTTGCCGAACCAGAACCCAACCTCCGCGTAGTACGAATAACCACTGATCGCGCCGCGTCGCAGGCTGTCCCCGATCACGGCTTGATAGCCTTCCTGAACTTCGCGTGTGTGGTTATTGATGTAAACGAACTCGCTCGTCAGATCGACCATCGACACCGGAATGCGGAGCTCGCCAGCGACGCCGGTTTGATGTCCCGCGGGCAAGATGTGCGTCGTGCCTTCGGAGCCGGCATACGTCGGCGCCCAAAATGTGTAGTTGCCTTGGGTCGAGAGCGCGGGATAGTCGTAATCCGTGAAGCGATGATCGCGATCGCCGTAGCGGAAGCTCAGACCGATCTGTAGATCTTTGAGCTCGCTCTGTTCGCTCGCGAGCGGATGCACGAACGTGCGCACGAGCACGTCTCCGCCGCTGTCCGTGTTGAGCTTGTTTTGGCCGTCACCGTTGAACAAACCCGCCGAGTAAAACCAGTACTTATCCGGCGTTTCGCCCCAAAACATGCCGCCGATTTCTTTGTTCGTCGGAATGCCGACGTCGCGCACGGCGAGCGAGCGCTCCATGAACGGGATGTATTTGTCGCTGCTTCGATTCTCCATCGTGAATGGAGCGTCGAACTGACCGACCTGCACGTTGAGTAGCGGATCGGCGCGGTAGTTGAGGTACACATCGGTTGGCTGCGCGCCGATGTGCGCAGTCTGCGCGCCGGAATACGCGCCCGAAGTATCGGTTGGAGCAACGCCTGGCTTGGCCGCCGAGGTTTCGTTCGTGCCCTTCGGGTTGTCGAGCGATGTTGCGCCGAAATCGCCGGCGATGCTGAACCAGAAGCTGTGAAAAAATTCGCCGGTGAGCTCGGGTCGAATGCGTCGCAAAAAGATGGTCGGTTCGAGCGTCGTGTCCGCGACGCCTGGCCCCGCGTAACCGTAGAAATCGATCTGCGCTCGGCCTTGCACGTAGAGGCGGAAGTTGTCGTCCACGTCGCGCAGGTAAAAGAGGTCGCTGTGGAAACCCGCGAGCGGAAATCCGTCCTTGGCATCGCTGCTCGCTACCGGTGGCGCGATCGGTGTAACCAGCTTGGGCGGCGCGGGCGCGGTCGGCACGGGTTCGGATGAAGGCGGCTCTTGAGCCAACGCAGGAAGCGCGAAAAAGCTCAGCACCGGAGTCAAAGCGACGACAAAGAATTTCATGCTGCGGATGCTTTCGATGGGGCCGGCGCTTGCCGCGAATGTGACGACGTAACGACGAGTTCCGCCGGGCCGCGCGTGGCGTGGGCTCCGAGACGTCTTCTGCGATATCACAGTGTCTCGCTTACAAGTAATGGAAAGTACTAAATAATTCCCTACATGGCCGATGTCGAAATAGGCGCTCGTTGGCGGCGTGACGAAGCGCTCACTAGTGTCGTGAAAGGCTCGCCACAGAACTGTCACTCACCTGTTGCGTCGGTGTAGCGCAGCTATGGAGCCGTACTGGTAGGACAAAACCCGATGATTGCTCGAAGAAAGCTGGTCACTGCGCTGCTCCTCGCGCTCGTTGCGTGCAAGGGAAACAAGGCCTCGGACGCCGCTGCGCCGGCTGCTTCGGACACCACTTCCGCGCCGAGGAAAGACGACTCGATCGCGCTCAACGGCGCGGGTGCGACGTTCCCGTATCCGCTCTATTCGAAGTGGATCTCCGAGTACAACAAGCTCAACCCGAACGTGAAGATCAACTATCAGTCGATTGGATCGGGCGGAGGCATTCGGCAAATCGTGGCTGGCACCGTCGACTTCGGCGCCACCGATGCGCCGATGCGCGAAAACGAATCGAAGCAAGCGCCGAGTAAACTCTTCCACATCCCGGCGACGATCGGCGCGGTCGTGATCGCGTACAACGTGCCGGAAGTCAGTTCCACGCTGAAGCTCGCGCCTGAAGTGCTGGTCGAGATTTACGCGGGCAAAATCAAGCGCTGGAACGACCCGAAAATCAAAGCCGACAACGCGGACGCCAAGCTTCCGGCCAAAGACATTTCGGTCGTCTATCGCACCGACGGTAGCGGCACGACCGCGGTGTTCACCGATTACCTCGCGAAAGTCAGCCCGGATTGGAAAGAGAAAATCGGCTCGGGCAAGAGCGTGAATTGGCCAACCGGGCTCGGCGCGAAGGGCAACGAGGGCGTCACGGGGCAAGTGAAGACGACGCCGTACACCATCGGCTACATCGAGCGCGCTTACGCGTCGCAGAACAAGCTGCCGATGGCCGAGCTCAAGAACAAGGCCGGCAAATTCGTGGAGCCGTCGATCGATGCCATGTCCGCCGCGGCGGCCTCGGTGGAAATGCCGGACGAGCTCTTCGTCTCCTTGTCGAACGCCGAGGGCGACGGGGCATATCCGATCACCGGCTACTCGTATTTGCTCGTGTACGAGAACGCGAAGGATCCGGTCAAGGGCGAGGCGCTCGCGAAATTCGTGTGGTGGGGGCTCCACGACGGTCAGAAGTTTTCGAAAGATCTCGACTACGCGCCGCTGCCGCCGAAGGTCTTAGCCAAGGTCGAGACTCGGCTGAAGGAGCTGCGTTCGGGCGACAAAAAGTTCCTCTCTGGAGCTTGAGCCTCGATGGCGATGAGTCACGACGTCTCCCTGGTTCGAGGGCGATCGCGCTTATTGACCCGATTCGGCAACGAGGTGAACTGGGGCGACTTCGTATTTCGCCGCATCACCGCGCTAGTTGCCGCATTGGTGATCGTGACGCTCTGCGCGATGGCGATCGCGATGGTGCGCGCATCGAGCGAGTCGATCGCCAAATTCGGGCTCGGCTTCGCGCTCACGAGCGTGTGGGATCCCGTACGCGACGTGTACGGCGCGCTGCCATTCATCTTCGGTACCATCGCGTCCTCGCTGCTCGCGCTAGTGTTCGCCGTGCCGATCTCGATCGGCGTCGCGATCTTTCTGTCCGAACTTGCGCCGAGTTGGCTCAGAAGCCCGGTTGGTTTTTTGGTGGAGCTCTTGGCGGCGGTGCCGAGCGTGGTCTACGGCCTGTGGGGGATCTTCGTGCTCGCGCCCTGGCTGCGCGACACGGTCGAGCCACTCCTCGGCAAAGTCTTCGGCTTTCTGCCGTTCTTTCAAGGCCCGCAGCACGGGGTCGGCATGCTCGCCGGCGGCATCATCCTCGCGATCATGATAACGCCGACGATTTCGTCGGTGAGTCGCGAAGTGTTGCGTGCAGTGCCGAGCGCGCTACGCGAAGGCGCGCTCGGGCTCGGCGCGACTTCGTGGGAAGCCGTGCGCATCGCGGTTTTGCCGTACGCGCGTTCGGGTTTGGTCGGCGCGACGATCCTCGGCCTCGGTCGCGCACTCGGCGAAACGATGGCGATCACGATGGTGATCGGCAACCGCGCGGAAATCAGCGCCTCGCTCTTCGCGCCTTCGTACACGATGGCGAGCGTCATCGCCAACGAGTTCACCGAGGCCACCGGTCAACTCTATTTGTCCGCACTGGCCGAGGTTGGGCTCTTGTTGTTCGTCGTGACGGTGCTCTTGAACGTCGTGGCGCGGCTCTTGGTCTGGCGCGTCGGCCGCTTGCCGGAAGGCGGCAGGATCTGATGTTCGATCATTACGCGCGCCGCAAATTCACCGACGTGCTCGTGCGTTCGGCATGCGTTGCGGCCGCGGTGATCGCGCTCGTTCCGCTCGGCAGCGTGCTCTATTACGTGACCGCGCGTGGCATCGGCGGCATCAACCTCGACTTTTTCACCGAGCTGCCGAAGCCGGTCGGCGAAGCCGGCGGCGGCATGGCCAATGCCATCGTCGGCACGCTCAAGCTCGTGCTGCTCGCTTGCGCAATCGGCATTCCACCCGGCGTGCTCGCGGGCGTGTACTTGTCGGAGTTCGGCCACAACCGCTTTGCGCAATTGGTGCGCTTCAGCGCGGACGTCATGAGCGGAGTGCCCTCGATCACGATCGGCATCTTCGTCTACGCGCTGGTCGTGCTCACGACGAAGCAATTTTCGGCGCTTGCCGGCGGCATCGCGCTCGCAATCCTGATGCTTCCGACCGTCACGCGCACGACCGAGGAGCTACTCAAGCTCGTGCCCGATTCGTTGCGCGAAGCCGCGCTCGGCTTGGGCTTGCCCAAGTGGCGCTCGACTCTGCGCGTCATGTTGCGCACGGCCGCGCCGGGCATTGCGACCGGCGTGATGCTGGCCGTGGCGCGCGTCGCGGGCGAAACCGCGCCGTTGCTGTTCACTGCCTTCAACAATCGCTTTTGGGCGAACGGTTTGAACGAGCCCACCGCGTCGCTGCCCGTCAACATCTATACATATGCCGTATCGCCATACGAGGAATGGCACCGTCAAGCGTGGGCTGCCGCGTTGGTTTTGCTCTTGCTCGTGCTAGCGCTCAACGTTTCCGCGCGCATTTTGGTGCGCCTTCGAGTGGCGGGATGAGCTCGACGAACCTAGGCCCGCGAAGCGCGACTCCCAAAGCTTCCAGCAAGAAGTCTCGCTCCGACAGCGCTTCCGGCGAAGAGCCGAGCCGCGCGCGCTGGGACGAAGTCTCGGTCAGTACGCTCGTGCCAAAAATGCGCACGGAGGGCCTGCACGCCTACTTCGGCCAAGCAGAAGTCCTGAAAGGCATCACGCTGCCGATCGTGGAAAAACAAGTCACCGCCGTGATCGGTCCTTCGGGTTGCGGCAAATCGACGTTCGTACGCTGCCTGAACCGCATGCACGAGGTCGTGCCCGGCGCGCACGCCAGCGGCCAAGTCTTGCTCGATTCGCAGGACATCTATCACGCCGACGTCGACCCGGTGCGCGTGCGCCGGCGTGTCGGCATGGTGTTTCAAAAGCCAAACCCGTTCCCCACGATGTCGATCCGCGACAACGTGCTCGCCGGCCTGCGCTTGAACGGCGAACGCCCCGAAGATCCGGACGCCGTCGTGGAAAAGATGCTGCACCGCGTGGCGCTGTGGGACGAAGTGAAAGACATCCTAGGTCGCTCGGGAACCGGCTTGTCCGGTGGCCAGCAGCAGCGCTTGTGCATCGCGCGTTCGCTCGCGCTCGAACCCGAAGTGCTATTGATGGATGAGCCGTGTTCCGCGCTCGATCCAATCGCGACCGCGCGCGTGGAGGAGCTGATTCACGAGCTCAGGAAGTCGTACACGATCGTGATCGTGACGCACAACATGCAGCAGGCCGCGCGCGTCGCGAATTTTACCGCGTTTTTCTACCTCGGGAAGCTGATCGAACACGACCGCACGGACGTGATCTTCACCCGCCCGAAAGAGCAACGCACCGAAGATTACATCACCGGTCGCTTCGGCTGAGGGGAAGGCCATGGATCGTCGTCACACGGATCGAGAATACGAAGGTGAGCTCGAAAGCCTTCGGGACCGAGTCTTGCTCATGGGCGCGCGTGTCGAGGAAATGCTGTCGCTCGCGATGCGCTCGTACGTCGAACGCAGCGTGGAGCTGGCGCGAGATACGGTCGAGCTCGATCGCCACATCGATCAACTCGAGCTCGACATCGACGAACTTGCGTTACAAATCCTGGCGCGCCGCCAGCCCGTCGCGTCGGATCTGCGCTTCATCACCACCACGCTCAAGCTCGTCACCGATCTCGAACGGATCGGGGATTTGGGCGTGAACATCTGCGAGCGCGTGATCGAGCTCGGGGACGGGCGGACCGAAAATTCCTACGATCAAATCGCGCGCATGGCCGACGCCGCGCAAGGCATGGTGCACGACGCGCTCGACGCCTTCGTCGCCGGCGACGCCGTCAAAGCCAATCAAGTCATCGATCGCGACAAAACCGTCGACGCCTTTTACGCCCAGCTCTTCCCCGAACTCTTGCCGCGCATGATGTCCGATCCGAGCATCGTGCTCGAAGCGACGCGCTTGCTCTCGATCGGCAAATGCCTCGAGCGCCTCGCCGATCACGCGACCAACATCGCCGAAATGGTCGTCTTCATGGTCAAAGGCCAAGACGTGCGCCACTCGGGCTCGAACTCGCACAACTACGGCTGAGTTTCTTCGCTCTTATTTTGGGGGTCGCCTCGCGGCAGCTCGCGTGCGCCAGTGCTGTGCCGCGCGCGGTATCGATGCGATGCTCGCACGGTGAAGCGCTACGTCGTCTATCACCCCAAAGATCCGCGCAAGGCCGAACTGATGCGCGATCCCGAGCTCGGTCAAATCATCCTGGGTGAAGGCGACACGATCACCAAAGCACTCGCTGCCGCGAGCGCGCCGCCCGGTTCGGTGGTTTGGGATCGCAAAGAAAAGCGAATCGCTTACACGGTGCCGTGACGCGTGCTCAGTGCCGCGCGGTCAATTTGACGGCGTGCTTCGGCTTGCTCACGTGCACGACTTTTTTCGCGCGTGCGGGCGCCGCAGTCGCCGCGCTCGCGCTGTCGGTCGTGCTCATCGGCGCGGCGGGCGCAAGCGGGCTCGGCGCGGTGTCCGTCGATGGCGTTACTGGCGGCGTGTTCGGCGCGGGCGCGTTCAGCGCGAGCGTTGGCGCGGTCGAATCGCTCGCGGCTTCAGCCAGTGCGGTCGCGCGTAAATGCGACCGAATTGCGCCGACGACCAAACCGACGCACATCAGCACCGTTGCGCCACCGACGATCCACGTCACCATTCGACGCAGTCTCTGTTGCCGCGCATTCAACGGCGGGCGACCCGGAGTGGGGGCGGCGGCCTCGGGGCGCGAGAGCCGCGCATCGCTAGCAGCAACGGGAAGGGCTGAAAAACTGTCCATGGTTACTCTGCGCACGCCGCCTTCGCGAAGCGCGAATCGGTGCACAAAGAACTCAGTACCCGCATGGCGGCGCGATCAGGCCAAAAGCGGAACGCAAAATGCGTTGTCACAAATCTCGGCACGCCGCTTCCGTCAGCGCAGAAAACTCTCGCGCTCACTCAGCGCTCCTCCTCAGCGCAGTGGCGGCGCGCACAGTCGATATACCACGTGCATGCGCAGTGGATGGCCGGCTGGCACCGACGGATGCTCGAAGGTCTCCCCGGGCGCGTGTTGCATGCCGAGGCGATCCATCACCCGGCGCGAACGCAGATTGCCGACGTGCGTTACACCGATCACTTCATTCAACCCGAGCGCGGCGAATCCGTGCTCGATGACGACTCGCGCGGCTTCCGTCGCGTAGCCGTTGCCCCACTGCTCGAACGCCAAGCGCCACGCCACTTCGATACCGGAGACGAAGCCACGATCGAAATCACTGCGCGAGAGCCCGACGAAGCCCGCAAAGCGCGCGCCGACATCGACACGAAAACGCCCGTAGCCGTGTGTTCGCCAATGCGCGAGTTGGCGCTCGAGCCAAACGCGGCACTCGTCGTCGGATAAAATGCCACCGAGACTCGCCATTACGCGCAAATCGCTGCCGATCGCGCGTACTCGATCGAGATCGTTCTCGCTGACCGGGCGCAATTTGAGCCGCGACGTTTCGAGCTCGATCATCGCGGGGAGCAGTATAGCTTCAAGTGCGGAGCACTGGCCATGACCGTGACTCGAACGCGGGACGTCGAGGCGACCCCAAACCTCAGGCGTCTTCGAGCTCGGCTTGGTCTTCTTCTGCTTCGAGTTCGCTGGCTGCGAGTTCACTCGGCTCGCGCGGCGCGAGTGCGCGGATCGAGTCGAAGACTGGGCGACCGTCAAAGGGCAGATCGCTTTGGCCCTCGAGCAGGCGCGTTTCGTCGAGCACGAAGGCGCGGCCGTCTTTGCCGAGCAACCAGGGCGGCAGCGCGGTGAACCGCTCGATCAGTGCGTCGACGAACAAGCGCACGCGCGCGGACAAGTGGCGGCTGCCCGGATAGACGACATGAATGTCCGAGCGACCGAGTGACCAACCTTCGAGTACCTGCGCGAGCAAGCCGGCGCGCAGCGCTTCAACACAGAAAAACGCGGGCAAGACGGCGATGCCCGCGCCGCGCAGCGCCGCCGTGAGCGCGAGCTGCACCGAGTTCACGGAGTAACGGCCTTGCACCGCGATCGCTTCGGAGCGGCCGTCTTTGGTGAAGATCCAATTCGCGCGGCGATCGTTGCTCGAGACCAAGCACGAGTGCTTGTGCAGATCTTTCGGCACCTTCGGCGGCTCGCGTTCAGTGAGGTAATTCGGGCTCGCTACGCACAGTCGATCGGCTGCGCCGATTTTGCGCGCGATCAGCGATGCTTCGATCGGGCCGAGCACGTGGATCGCGAGGTCGAGCCCTTCCTCGACCACGTCGAAGCGTCGGTCGGCCACAATCAGCTCGACTTCGATCTCGGGGTGCTTGACCAAAAACTCAGCCACGAAATCGCCGAGGAACGCGTGCCCGAACAACAGCGGCGACGCGACGCGCAAGAGTCCCTTCGGCGCACGGTGAATGTCGGTTACGGCGGCGTTCGCTTCTTCGATTTCAGCGACGACACGCGCGGCACGCTCGTAATACGCGGCGCCGGCCGCGGTCGGGCGCACGTGACGCGTCGTGCGTTCGAGCAGGCGCACGCCGAGTCGCTCTTCGAGGCGCGAAACGCGCTCGCTGACCGTGGATTTGGGCAGGCCGAGCACGCGCGCCGCCTTGGTGAAGCTCTGCTCTCGCACGACCCGGGCAAAAATCGCGATTTCGTTCAGGTCCTGCATTGTTCGCCTCTACGGATAACGTGTTCGTTTCTGGGGGTCTAGTTCATCCTCACGAACGGCCCGAAAGCTAGGGCGGCGACTGCGACGAAACTGCACGTCGTCTCGCGTCCCGGGATTTCCGGACCCGCTCTCCACAGTAGGTATTCATGGCCGCCGCTTCTGCATCCAGCACTCCTTTGCAAGCTGTCGATCCCGCATCTGTAACGGATAAGCCGTCCGCTGCGCCGCCCGCGAAGCGTTCGCGCGCGAAGGTGGTGTTTCCCGTGCTGATCGGCGTGGCCCTTTTGGTGGGTGGCACCCTCTACGTGAACGGTCGCGGCAAAGAGACGACGGATGACGCCTTCGTCGAGAGTCACGTGGCCAACGTCGCGCCGCGCGTGCCTGGCCAAGTCTTGCACGTGCTCGTGAAGGACAATCAGGCCGTCAATGCCGGCGATGTCCTGATCGAGCTCGACGATCGCGACGCGACCGCGCGCGACCACGCAGCCAAGGCCGATCTCGAATCGGCGCAAGCGGCGCTCGCAGCATCGAATGCGAATTTGGTTTTGGCCGAGCATTCCGTCGATGCCGGCCTGCGCCAAGCGCGCGGCGGCGTGACGCAAGCTGTCGCGATGTCCGGCAGCTCCAAAGCGCAAATCGATCAAGCGCGCGCCGACTTAGTGGCGGCACAGTCGCGCGCGTCGCTCACTGCGACCGAGCTTGGCCGCGCCGAAAAGCTCAATAGCGACGGCGCAGTCGCGCAAGCCGCGCTCGATAGTAGCCGCTCGCTCAACGATCAAGCGCAAGCCGCGGTCGATCAAGCCAGAGCGCGGCTCAGCGCCGCGACTGTCGGCATGGTGAACGCGGGCGGCGGCATCGAAACTGCACAAGGTCGGCTGGCTGCGGCCCAAACCGGCCCAGATCAAGTCGAAGTCGCACGCGCTCAGGTCGATGTCGCCAAAGCGCGCGTCGATCAAGCAGCGGCCGCGCTCGAACAAGCCGAATTGAATTTGTCGTACATGAAAGTGCGCGCGCCGACCCAAGGCGTCGTGTCGCGGCGCAGCGTGGAACCGGGGCAACTCGTCGATCCGGCGCGCCCGCTGCTCGCGCTCACCGAGCTCGACGACTCGTGGGTCATCGCGAACTTCAAAGAAGATCAAATCGGCGATCTGCGCGTCGGCCAAGCCGCGAAAGTGACGCTCGACGCGTTCTCGGGCCATCAGTTGAACGGCCACGTCGATAGCTTCTCGGGCGGGACCGGTTCGCGCTTCGCGCTGTTGCCGCCGGACAACGCGTCCGGCAACTTCACGAAAGTCGTGCAGCGCGTGCCCGTGCTGATTCGCATCGACGACAAGCCTGGCGACATCGTGCTCCGGCCCGGTCTCAGCGCCTACGTCGTCGTGCGCACGGGAGGCTGAGCGTGCA
>DASYCL010000473.1:0-4588 GCA_036500245.1 Polyangiaceae bacterium
ACTTTTTCGAGCGTGAAGCTGTGCGCATCACCTTGGCCCGGCGTGTCGAACTCCCAAACCGAGTCTTTATAGCCCGAGAGCGAAGCCGTCATGCGGTGATGTCCGCCGCGCACGCCGAGCTCGAGCGCCGCAGTGAGCGGGCCGTAGCGATTCACGACCGTCGCGCCCGCGGGCGGCACGCGCTCGTCCGTGATGATCGCGCCCGGCGGATCGGATTGCAGCGTGAACTTCACCAAACCGGCGCGCAGCGTTTGCAAATCGCGCTCGACTTGCGCGCGTTCGGCTTCGTCGATGTTGGTCCCGCCTTCGGCCAAATATTTCGTGAACGCGTCAGCAGCTTCGCCGTCGCGCTCGAGCTTGAGTGCGGCGATGCCCAAGTTGCTCAAGATCTTCCACGACGGCGATTCTGAGTACGCCATTTGAAACTCGCGATACGCTTCGGCGTAACGCGCGCCGTCCGGGTCTTGCAAGAGGTTCACGCCGGCTTGGAAGTGCTGCCGCGCGGTGTCGCTGATCGGCACGTCATCGGCCCGGGCGACTCCGGCGCTGGTGGCGACGAGGAGCGCTATCGGCAAAACCAGCCAACGCGGACGCAGGCGCTTCGTTGAAGGAGACGGCACGGCGAGTCTTTTTAAGGCGGTCATGGCAAGTCGAGAGTTACCCTCACCATGGAGAATCGACCGACGCGCCCGTGAAGGCAAGGGCAAAATCAGCGCGGCTTTTGCCCAGCGCGCGCGGCCATGCTTACAGCGGTGGCGGCACGCGCGAGGTACTCAGCGCGCGGGATCTCGTAAGCGCCGAGCGATTCCAAGTGCGGCGTCAGAAACTGCACGTCGAAGAGCGTGATGCCGCGCGAAAACAAGACTTCGATCGCGGTCACCAGCGCGACCTTCGACGCATCGCGCTCGCGGTGAAACATGCTTTCCGCCGCGAACAATGCGCCGCGCTGCACGCCGTACAAGCCGCCCACCAAACGTTCGCCTTGAAACACCTCGACGCTGTGCGCGTGCCCGAGCTCGTGCAAGGTCGTGTACGCGTCGACCATTTCGGGTAAAATCCAAGTGCCCGATTCGCGCTCGCTGCCGCACTCGATCATCACCTCGCGGAACGCGCGATCGAACGTGACCACGAAACGCTCTGAGCGCAGCACGCGCCGCAAACTGCGCGACACGTGTAAATGTTCCGCGTCCATCACTGCGCGCGGGTTCGGGCACCACCACATCGGCGGCAGACCATCGTCGTACCAAGGGAAGATGCCGTGCTCGTAGGCGAAGAGCAGGCGCTCGGGCGTGAGATCGCCGCCGATCGCGAGCAGCCCCTCGTCGTCGCTGGCGAGCGGATCGGGGAATGCGAGCGGTGCGCCGGGCGGCAGGAACAGCGGTTTGCGACGAGTGCGCACGCCCCATAGCGTAGCGGCTCTCAGCGACTTTGCGAAAGCTCTGCGCCGCGAGCGAACAAACGCTCGAGCTCCTCGCGTGACAAGCGCGTCACTTGGCTGATCGTGTGGCCCAAGTCGGTCAGCTTTTTAAGGGCTTTTAAGCGCTCGATTTGCTCGGCGTCGTAGCGCCGGCTGCCGCCTTTGGTGCGTCGCGGTTCGACCGTGCCGTAGCGGCGTTCCCAGGCGCGCAGGGCATGCGTCGAAACGCCGACGGCGCGGGCGACGTCGCTGATGCGGTAGGCACGCGTGCTGCCTGGACTTTCAGCGGTCGGGTCGCGCTCGGTCATGACTCCGGCGGGTAATACGAGCCAGCGCTGGATCTGGATTTGACGCCGAAGGCTGGGCCGGCCCGCGCCGTGGCGCGTGACCATCAAAAAAATCTGGCTGTTCGCCAGCCTGGCGAATCAGGGGCTTTGTTTTTTGCCCTGCGCGCGAATCATTGCTTGGCCGCTCGCGCTTCTAGCCGCGCGGCTGGCGCCTGTCCGGTCAGTTCTAACGTGGCCGCCCCATCATTCCAAAACCGTGATCAGCCGCGCGAACCTGGTGGCTTTGTTTTATTTCCGGGCATTCGGCTGGCAGCCTTCGCGCGCGCTCCGGCGTGAAAAGGGAGTGATGAACAATCAGAAACGCCGATTCGCAAGCGCTACGCGTCGCGCGCGGTCAGTGCGAAACGCGCACGTCGTCCGCGTTGTTCGCGATGCCGTCGGGGCCGGCGGAGCCGACGCTCAGCTGATCGTCTTCGCAGCGGATGCGGAAGCGATTGCCCCAGGCGTCGTCGGTGCGCATATCGCGGCTGAGGAAGCCGTCTTCTTGAAGCTTGCTGATGGTCGGGCAGCCGTCGCTGTGCTCGTCGCGGAAGCTCGCGGCGGCTTGCGCGATTTGGCCCGCGTCGCTGCGCGATGAGCTTGCGGCGTCACGCGCCGCGTTCGCACTTTGCGCCCACCACAACCCGGACGCGCCCGCGCCGAACACGAAGATGACGAGCGCCGCGCCGATCGGAGTGACGCCACGAGAACGAGAACGAACGCGCTGCCGAGCCATGCTGATGCGTTTTACGGTGCAAGCCGAGTGCCACTTCCCAGCGTCGCGATCCAGCCGAAAAAGGCTTGAAGTTGGGTTGCCTTCGGCGGCGCGGCCGTCAATTTGACGCGGCGCGAGCGCGTGTTCGCGTTCGCGCTGTCAAATTGGCAAAGCGCGGAAGTGCAAGCTGCGAGCGCTCAGCAAGCGCGGTGACTGCCGGCCGGGAAAATCTTGCCCGGGTTCAAGAGCTGTCCGGGATCGAACACGCGCTTCAGATCTTTTTGCAGCGCGATCAGTTCCGGCGACTGCTCGAGCGACAAGTACGGCGCCTTGAGCACGCCGATGCCGTGCTCGCCGCTCAGCGTGCCGCCGAGCTCGATCACATTTTTGAACAACGCTTCTATGGCGCGTTCGACCGCGGGAATTTCGTGATCGTCGTTCCACAGGAAATTGACGTGCAAATTGCCGTCGCCCGCGTGGCCGTAAGTGAGCGAGCGCACGCCGGTCTCTTCACTCGTGCGCGCGACGCGATCGAGCAATTCTCCGATTTTCATGCGCGGCACGACGACATCTTCACTCAGTTTTTTCTTGGTGAGCTTGCGCACGGCGTGGCTCATCTGCCGGCGTGCGGCCCACAATTTTTCGCGCTGCGCCGCGTCTTGCGCCACCAAAACTTCGAGGACTTTGCCGCTCTCGCAGGCGTCCGCGACGCGCTCGGCTTGGCGTTCACACGCCGCTTCATCGCCGTCGACTTCCATGATCAGCATGGCGCCGGCGCGCGCGTCGATCGCGTTGCCCGCGCTGCGCATGGCTTCGAGCGTGGTCGCGTCGAGCAGCTCGATGCAGCGCGGAACGAGCCCGCGCGCGATGATTTCCTGCACCGCGGCGCTGGCGAGCTTCACGTCCGAGAAGAGCGTCATCAGCGTCATCACTTGTTCGGGCTTCGGGATCAACCCGAGCGTGATGTCGCCGAACACCGCGAGCGTGCCTTCACTGCCGACGAGTAAACCGGTCACGTCGTAGCCGGTCACGCCCTTCATCGTGCGTCGCCCCGCGTGAATGCGCTGACCGCCGATCAAAAATGCGTCCAAGCCGAGCACGTAGTCGCGCGTGACGCCGTACTTGAACGCGCGCGGCCCGCCCGCATTTTCCGCGACATTGCCGCCGAGCGCGCACGACGCGAGCGAATTCGGATCCGGCGGATAAAACCAACCCTCGGCTTCGACCGCGGCATGCAAATCTTGCAAGATGACGCCCGGCTGAACCACAGCTACGCCTTCGCGGCGATCGATCTCGACGATCGACTTCATGCCGAGTGTCGAGAGCACGATGCCGCCCGCGACTGGCACTGAGCCGCCGGTGCGCCCGGTGCCGCCCGAGCGCGGCGTGATCGGCACTTCCGCTTCGCGCGCGACGGCGAGCGCCGCGAGAATGTCGTCCGCGCTTTCGGCGAGCACGACCGCGTCCGGCACAATGCCCGTGGCTTCCGACTCGTCGCGCGCGTAACTTTCGCAGGCGTCCTTGTCCGTCAAAATCTTGGACGGGCCGAGCGCGCGTTCGAGCAGCGCGCGCGCTTTGTCGCACGCTGCAGCCGAAGGGCGAGGAACATCGGGTCGACCGAGGAGCACGCGGTACAGCGTAGCGCGCTCCGTTCTCGGTTGCTCGCTGCAAACCGCGGCGTGGCACGGCGCGGAGGCGCGCGTGGGGCTCGTTCAGTGCTGAAAACCTCGCGAAAATCCCGCGAAATCCTACTCGTTTCGATCTTGCTTGACCGCCCACCCGTTGTGGCTAGGTTCTCGCCCTCTCAAAGCTTCAGAAAATCTTATCGGAGAGATGACCGAGTGGCCGAAGGTACCCGCTTGCTAAGCGGGCGTAGGTCAAAAGCCTACCGAGGGTTCGAATCCCTCTCTCTCCGCAAAGTAACAAAAACAGAATCGAACTAAACCTTAGCCTGAGAAACACAGCTGAGGGATTCGACCTCTGAGACCGAGGGGAACGCAGTCTCAACCTCGAGTGATTGCTCCCCGGGGATGTCGGAGACTGCGAAATTCGCGCCGGCCTCCCTCCACGCCGTGCCGCGCGCAGCTCTCGCAGCGAGCGAGCACTGGACGGTGCGGAGTGAGGCGGGCG
>DASYCL010000474.1:0-4037 GCA_036500245.1 Polyangiaceae bacterium
TCACGTCCGCGGCGTCGGCGCGCCGATCGAAGTCGCGATCCTCGACGAACAAAAACCAGAAGAAAAAGACGCGGACGAGCAGAAGCCAGACGAGCCGGAGGACAAGAAAGAGCCCGAGAAACAAACCGCGGACAAGGACGACCCGGAAGCCAAGAAAAAGCCGCCGGAAAAAGAGCTGGTCAAACCGGAAGAAAAGAAGCCTGAGGAGCCGAAGAAACCCGAGGAAAAGAAGCCGGAACCGAAGAAGCCCGAAGAGAAAAAGGCCGAAGCCAAGCCGGTTCAGCCGCCCGAGCTCACGATCCCCAAGAAAATCGCGGTCAAGCAAGTCGTCGACGACGACAAGCAGCCGGACAACCCGAACGCTGCGTTCATCGCCGACCAGGCGAACCACGTGCTGCAAGAGACGCAAGCACGCATCACCAGCGCCGAGCAAAATGAAGCCAAGCCGACTCCGGGCGGCGACCACTCGAACGCCGATAAGAACCCAGGCGACTCGGATCACTCGCGCGTGATGCAAGCCGAGGACAAACCGGGCGAGAAAGATCACGCGCCGTCGGAGACGCCGCAATCGACGCCGGACAAACTCGCGCTGATGCGTCCGCCTTCGGCGTCGGAGACCGCGCATCAACGCGCGCTGCCGGCGCAGAACGAAGCGGGCGCGCGCACCGGTTCGGATACGTCGCACACGACGGCGCCGGCGCAAGAAGGCCAAAAAGCGCAAGCGCCGTCGAAAGCCGCGGACGAAATTCCCGAAGCATTGGCGTCAGAAGGCGGGCGCTTCACCGTGCCCGGCCCGCGCCAAGCCATGGTCGAACAAGCCGAAGCCAAAGCGCGCAAAGCGCATCCGCTGCCGAAGCGGCGCAGCTCGGGCCAGGCCTTGCTCGGCTTCGGTTCGGCCGGAACCACGGCCAACGGCATCAATTTGAATTTGATGCCGCGCACCGCGGTCGCCTCGATCGGCGTCGATCAACTCGCGCGCGAGCGCGTGATCGACGGTGAGCGCAGAAAGAGCGCCCACCTCGGCTCTTGGCACCCGATGGATCCGAGCCGCTGGAAGAGCGCGATCGAAAACTACGTGCCGAGCGTGCACCCCGGCAATCAAACGGCGCTCAACACCGCCCGCTCGGCCTTCGCCGGCTACCTGAACGCCATCCACAACCGGATTCATCCGATCTTCGCGGACACGTTCTTGGCCTCGCTCGACAGCCTTGGCGCGTCCAACCCGATGAACAACGATGCGCTCAGCACGGAGATCGAAATCGTGCTCGATCAAGAATCGGGTAACATCGTGCGCATGGGCGTGACCAAGTTCAGCGGCATCACCGCCTTCGACATCGCGGCGCTGGATTCGGTGAAGCGCGCGGCGCCGTTCGGAACGCCGCCGCGCGAAATCGTCTCGCCGGACGGCAACGTGTACCTGCACTGGGAATTTCATCGCAATACCGAGGCGTGCTCGACGTTCAACGCTCGCCCCTTCTTGCTCAAGGTTCAGCCGAAGGCCGCGCCCACCGAGATCACGCCACCGGCAGCGCCGAGCGATCCCAGCGAAGCGAGCCCGCCCGAGCGTCACGGCTGGAATTCGCTTCGTCATAGCGCTACGTTCGCTCAGAATTGACCGAGGATCGGTTGCAGAGCCCCGAGCGAGACGTAACGTCAGGCATCTCTCTAGCTTCGCTCGCGCGAGTTGCCCTATTGGCGACGGTGTTCGGACGCGGCGTCGCGCCGGCGATTCCAGGGCTCGCCGTCGGCATTGCGCCGTTCATTTCGATGAGCGCGAAGCTCGCCGCTTTCTTGACCCAACTGGTCGCGGCCGGCGGAGTCGCTGCCGCGGTGTTGCTCGCCGCGCACGCACTTCGACTACCGAAGCTCGATCTCGGCTATCGCTTGATCGCGCTGCCAGCGGCGGCAATCGTCGTGCTCTTGGTCGCGGATGCGTGGGCGCGCCCGCTCGAGCCCGAGCTCTCGCGCATGATGGCGCTCGCGGCGATCGCCGCGTCGCTCGCGGCCGCGGTCGCGAGTCTGCGCTTGATCGATACGCGAGCGAGCGGGCTCGTACTCGCCGCCGCGAGCATGTCCGCGCTGTCGCACCTGATCGCGCGCGAGCTCGTCAGTCGCGCCGCGGAACGGCTCGACGCGAGCACCGCGAACTGGGCCGTCGCGGTCGCGACGCTCGCGACTTTGCTCGATCTGACGGCGCTCGGCCTCGGGCTTGCTTTCATCGGACGCAAGCAGCCGCGTCGCTCGCTGATCGTCGCGGCGGCGGTGATTTTGCCGGCCGTGCTGATTGGGATCTTCGCCGCGCATGGCACGGCTCCGGGCGTCGGGATCACCCGGGTGCTCACCGAACGAGTGCTCGCGCAATTGTCGCGCGCGCCGGCGGCCGCGCTACCGCCGGCCATTCGCTTCGCAGTGACGGCCGCGCTCCTGATCGGCACGGGACTCTCGCTCGGCATTCCGAGCGAACGCAGCAAAACCAGCGTTGTGTTCGCGCTTTGCTTGCTGTCGCTCGGCGCTCCCGACATCCCATTGCCCGCGCTGTGGCTCGTGGTCGCGTCGCTGCTCGCGCCAAAACACGCCGAACTCCCGCCCTTGAAGCACGAAGAAAGCGGCTCGGCGCCACCCGCCACGGGCTGAATGCGCAAAAGTGGTTGCGCGGGGCACCTGAAAAACCGTGCAGTCCCATGCGAGCTCTTTCGTCTCAAGTCATTGAATTTCAACTGCTTTGGAGATCAGACCCGAGGCATATGTTCAGTCGACACTGGATTTGATAGTGTCCACCCGTCTCACGCAACGAATCGGGATAGGGATGCAGATCTCGCCGCAACAGCTGCTCGTGGTCGAAGACGATGTAACGATTGCTCGCGCGCTTTCGCGAACACTCGCACGGCACGGATTTTCGGTGGCCATTGCGCGTTCGTGCGCAGCAGCTCGCTCGCTCACTCAGCGTTTCGACTACGCGGTGCTCGATTTGGATCTGCCGGACGGCAACGGCGTCGATCTAGCGCGCGATCTGCTGGCGAAGGATCGCGTGCCGAGCGTCGCGTTCTTCACGGGCTCGAGCGATCCCGCCTTGGTTGCGCGTGCACGACGCATCGGCAACGTAGTGATGAAGTCGAGCGGAACGAGTGAGATCCTCGCGCTGCTCGCGCAAGAAAATCTGGAAGCGCCCGAGAGCCACACCGCGCCGAGTAATCGAGCATGCGGCTTTCGCGCGCACTCCGGCGTGACCACGAGCGCCGCCGGGACGGCGAAGTCGCGCGCTCGTTGACGTTCACATCGCGCTGGCGACCAGCGCGGCGTAAACCAAAACCAGATACGGCATCGACGCGAGGAACAGCGTCTTCGCCCAGCGTTCCGGGGTCTGCGCGCGGCGACCGAACGCGGCATAGCAGAAGAACGCGGCGCCGAGCGCGACCGCGATCCCGCCATACCAGAACCCCGCCATGCCGATCGCGAGTGGCGTCAAGCTGACCGCGAGCAAGAGCGCGGACCAAACCAAAATCGAGCGTCGCGTGGCGTCCAGGCCGTCCGCGTTCGGTTGCACGATCAGGCCGGCACGCGCGTACTCCTCGCGGCGAAAGGTAGCGATCGCGAGAAAGTGCGGCAGCTGCCAGACGAGCAAGATCAGAAATAGCGGGAACGCGCGCGGCGCGAGCGAGCCGGTCATGCTGGCCCAACCGATCAGCGGCGGAATTGCGCCAGGGAACGCGCCGACGTGAAGCGCGTACGTCGTGCTGCGCTTGAGTGGGGTGTATGCGAGCACGTAGCTCGCCAGTGCGAGCAACGCGAGGCCGGCGCTGGCCAAGTTAACGCACAGTGCGAGCACGCCGAGCCCGATGACGCTACAACCGAGCGCGAACCAGAGCGCGGTCTCCGGCGATAAGCGCCCGGTCGGGAGCGGTCGCGACGCGGTCCGGCGCATCAACGCGTCCGTGTCGCGCTCGATGTACATGTTGAGCGCGTTGGCGGACGCGACGACCAGCGCGGTGCCGAACATGGCGATCAGGAGCCGCGCGAGCGGGCGCGGACCGGGCGCG
>DASYCL010000475.1:0-26724 GCA_036500245.1 Polyangiaceae bacterium
CCAAAAATCCAGCCTCGAATTCATCCGCGCAGGCGAAGAGCCCGCTCGCGCTCCAACTCAAACAACGAATCTTGGCGCAGGAGAGGTGTTCGAACGTGAGCGAGCTCGTGTCCGCGCGCCACACGCCGTCGATGCGACCGCTGGCGAGCGCGAATCGTTCGTCCGGCGAGAGCGCGAAGCCGTCGAACGGGCCGTTGAACGAGAGCACGAGCGCGAAGTGCGCGCCGCCGTCGTGCGTCACGTAGAGTTGTCCGGGCGTGCCGCTGAGTCGCACGTACACGGTTTGGTGATCGCTCGCGGAAACAGCGGCGATGTACGGCGCGCTCACTTTGTTCGTGCCCGGCACCACGTAGTTCGTCCAAGTTTGGCCGCCGTCCTCGCTGCGGGAAAGTACGCCGTTCGGCGCGTCGTCTTGGGTCGAGCCGCTCACGTAGACGACGTTCGCGTCGTCGGCCGCGACGTCGAGCGTCGCCGCGTTCAGCTTCGTGAGCGGCGTGCCGAGCGTCGTCCAAGTCGCGCCGCTGTCGTTCGATTGCCAAACTTGCGAAACGAAGGCCGTCAAATCCGAACTCACCGCGACCGCGTGCCCGCTCGAACCGGGGATGCGCGAGACGTCCGCGATGTACGCGTTCGCGCCGCTCGCGAGCGTGAAGTTGCACGAGCGCGAGTCGCCTTGCGCGATACCGGTCGCGAGCGCGGCGATCGTCGTGCCGTCGTCGAGCAGCGCGACGGGCGGCTCGATGTTTTGGTAACCGATGCCGCCCTCGCAAATCAAATCCCAATCCTGACCGTTGTCGTTCGTCGTGAGCACGCCGAAGTTCGAGCGCAAAATCAGATGCGAGCGATCGTGAGGGTCGGCGACCAATTGACTCACTTCGGGGAATGCGCCGTTCGCCTGCGCGCGCGTGGCGAAAAATAGCCACGAAAAGCCGAGCAAGCACGCGCCGCACACGAATTTCACGGCGCGAACGTAGCACTCTCGTTGCTCCGTCGCACGCGCCCCGATCGCCAACTTGCCAGCGGTGCCGCTCGAACGGCAAGCTGCGCCGGCGATGACTCACACGCTCTTGGCGCTGCACGGTTTCACCATGAACGCCGAAGTCATGCACAGCGCGCTCGGCCCGATCGTGCATGCGCTCGAACCGCGGGTGAAGACGATCTGCTTGAACGCGCCGAACTCCTGCTCGGAAGACAGCATCGCGCGGATGTACGCGGGCCGCGAACGCGAGCGGCTTCCTGCTCCGTACCTGCGCTGGTGGGATGCGAGCGATGACGGCCTCGAATACCGCGGTCTCGAAGCCACGCTCGAAGTCGTGCGCGAGGCACTCGAGCGCTATGAGCCGGCTTCTATTTTGGGGTTTAGCCAAGGCGGCATTTTGGCGGCGGCGATCGCGGCGCTTTCGCAGCACGGTGAGCTGCCACAGATTCACTCGGCCGTGCTGATCGCAGGCCGCACACCGCGCGCGGCACGGCTACGAGCCGCGCTGATCGATCCGATCGCCGTGCCGTCGCTGCACGTTTGGGGCGAGAGAGACGCGATCACGAGCCAATACTCTTCGGCATTGGTCGAACACTTCGCGCAAAAGGAACGCGAGGTTTGCCTTTGGCCCGGTGGACATTCGATTCCCAAAAGCGGTCCCGGGTTCGACGCGATCGTGCGCTTCGTGCTCGAACACGCCTGAGCTGATGTCGATTGGGTGACGTATCGGTGACGCTGTCGCAAAACCCTGCGTAAGCTCGGGTAGAAGCGCAAGAAGCGATCCTCGCGCCGCCGCCGAGTCGTGACTAGAACGCCTCACGACCGAGCCACACTCGCTCTCCCTCGAAACCAAACCGCGAGCCGAGCCCCCATGTCCGAAGTCAGCCAAGCAGACAGCGAACTCTACAATCCGGATCTGTATTTGAACCGCGAGTTGTCGTGGCTCGCTTTCAACGAGCGCGTGCTCGACCAAGCGTGCGACGGGAGCTGGCCGCTACTCGAACGGTTGAAGTTCCTGTCCATCTTTGGCTCGAATTTGGACGAGTTCTTCATGATTCGCGTCTCCGGCTTGCACGAGCTACTCGACGCGAAGGCGCCGAGCACGTCGCCGGACAATCATTCGCCGCGCGAGCAGATGGCGCAGATCCGCGCGCTCGTGCTCAGGCTCACCGAGTCGGCCGCGCTGCTCTGGCTTCACGATCTGAAGCCCGAGCTCGCGCGCCAGCAGATTCGTGTGCGAGGCTTCGCCGAGCTCGCGCCCGAGCAGGCCGAATGGGTGCGCGCGTACTTCCGGCGCTCGGTATTCCCGGTGTTGACGCCACTCGCCGTCGATCCGGTGCATCCGTTTCCGTTTCTTTCGAACCTATCGCTGTCACTCGCGGTCGAGGCCGAGAATCCCGAGACCAAGGAACGTCGCTTCGCGCGGATCAAAGTGCCGGAGAGCTTGCCGCGCTTCGTGCCGATCGAAGTCAAACAAGAGGGCCGCGTGGAAGCGACGGATTACGTCGCGCTCGAGGATTTGATCGCCGGCAATCTGTCGGATTTGTTCCCTGGGATGAGCACGGTCGGCTGCTACCCGTTCCGCGTCACGCGCGACATGGATCTCGATATTCTCGAGGAAGAAGCCGCGGATTTGCTGGCGACCATCGATCGCGAAATCCGAAAACGCCGCTTCGGCGCCGCTGTGCGACTCGAAGTCTCGCCCGGCATCCCCGAGCGCACCCGGAAGCTCCTGCTCGAAAAGCTCGAGATGGACGAAGACGACGTGTACGAGACCATGGGGCCGCTCGGGCTCTCGGGTTTGATGTCGCTCGCGCAAATCCCGCGCGCGGACTTGCACGACGCGCCGCTCGTTTCGCGCGTGCCGACCGAGTTCAGCGATCTCGGCGATCCGTTCGCGATGATCCGCCAGGGCGACGTGTTCTTGCATCACCCGTACGAAGCGTTCACGCCCGTGCTCGTGTTCTTGCGCCGCGCGGCCGAGGATCCGAACGTGCTCGCGATCAAGATGACGCTCTATCGCGCCGGTTCGAATTCGGAGGTCGTGCGCTCGTTGATGCGCGCTGCCGAGAACGGCAAACAAGTCGCGGTCTCGATCGAGCTCAAAGCGCGCTTCGACGAAGAGAACAACATCGGTTGGGCGCGCGCGCTCGAGCGCGCCGGCGTCCACGTGTTCTATGGCGCGGCCGGACTCAAGACGCACGCCAAGGTGCTCTTGGTCGTGCGTCGCGAAGGCAGCGAGCTGCGCCGCTACGTGCACCTCTCGACAGGGAACTACAACGCGACGACCGCGCGCTTCTACACCGATACCGCGCTCATGACCGTCGACCCCGACATCGGCGAAGACGCCTCCGAGCTTTTCAACTCTTTGTCGGGTTTTTCCACGAGTTTCAGCTATCGGAAGCTCGCCGTCGCTCCCGTCACGTTGCGCAGCACGGTGACCGCGCGCGTGCGCGAACAAGCCGAGCGCGCGCGTCAAGGCCAGCCCGCGCGCATCTTCGCGAAGCTCAATGCCCTGGTCGATCCCGAAATGATCCGCGAGCTCTATCAAGCATCGCGCGCGGGCGTCGAGATCGAGCTCGTCGTGCGCGGCGTGTGTTGCCTCAAGCCTGGCGTGCCCGGAGTTTCGGATCGCATTCGTGTCTACTCTTTGATCGGTCGCTTCTTGGAGCATGAGCGTGTGTTCTTGTTCGGGCCCGGAGGCGAAGAGGATTTCTTCCTTTCGTCGGCTGATTGGATGCCGCGGAACCTCGACCGGCGCGTGGAAGTCTTGTTTCCAGTAGCGAGCGAAGCGGTGCGCGCGCGCATTCGCAACGAATGCTTGGTGCCGCTCGAGCTCGACAATCAGCGCGTCTACGAGATGAGCGCGGACGGCACGTACCAACGCCGCCGTCCGGCCGAAGGCCAAGCGCCGATCGACGCGCAGGTGCGCACCTGGGGCATCGTCGCCAAGGCCACCGCGAGTTCGACCAATGGCAGCGTGAGCGTCTTGCCAGCGGTGAGCGTGTCGTTGTCGGCTGAGTAAGACTCGCTCTAATTCCAAAGAGTTGCCCCGCGCCGCCAAGTTTCCGGTTCGGTACTGCGCGGGCGCTATGGCAAGATTCGAGCGCTCGCCCGAGGACGCTGTCATGCCCACGAACAAACTTTGGCTCGAACACACCGAGCGTGCCGCATGGGAATCGGTCGAGGCGTTGCGCGAAAAGCTGCAAGAAGCCGAGAAGCGCATCGAGCGCTTGGCGCCGCCCACGGAAGGTTGGCAGGAGCTACTCGGCGCGCTCGACGCGCTGAAAGAAGATCGTGGACTCGCCGCGAGCGGTTACGCCGCGCTCTTGCGCGAGCTGAACGAACAACTAATCGCGGCATTCGCTAGCGCTCGCGCGCGTGAAGACGAGCTCGCGCGCCAACGCGAGCGCCTGAGCGTCCCCGCAGTGGCCGAGCGCGCGCCGCGCTTCGAGTCCGACGAAATTCCGGAATCGGTGTTTGCGGACGACGACGAATACGAGTCGAGCTCTGGCGCGCAGTTCTTACGCAGCTTGTGGCGCCGTTATCGCGCGCACGTGCGCGAGACGAGCCGCGTGTCGCCGGACTCGCTCTTGCTCGCGATCGAAAGCGAAGTCGATCAATTGTCGGAGCTCGATGAGCCCGAATTGGCGGAATCTGCGACGACGCTGGCGGTGCTCGCGATGCGCCTCGAGCGCGAAGCGAAGAAGCGCGCTTGATGCTGAATGAGCCTTTATTTTGGCCGCGCGCGTCGTGCGCAGTTAGATAGGTAGGACACGGTACCTATGTTCACCACAAGGTGAAAGCCCTGCTACGCGCACACCGTGCGCCCGATTTAGAGATGGCCAGAGTCAGTATCTAGCGCCAAAGTAGACCCGTACCTGATGCGACTCTGCTTAACGTTACTCTGCGGAATTTCCGCCTCATTTTCGGTTCTTGCCTGCAGCAGCGCGGATTCGGGCCAAAGCGGCACGTTTTCGGGCAATTCGTCGATCCCGAGCGGCGGCTCGGAGAGTGACGCCGCGGGTCAGCACAGCGGCGGCGCCAGCAGCACGCCGAACATCGTCGGCCAAGGCGGTCAGGGCGGCACGGGCGCTGGCCAAGCGGGCGGCTCTACCGGCGTCGGCAGTGGCGGCACGACGCTCAGCGCCGCCGGCACGAGTAGCGCACCCCCCGTCACTTGGAACGGCGCGAAGTCGGCGAGCGTGACGGACGCACAATTGCAGACGGAATACGCCGCGTGGAAGAGCGCGCACGTCATGGCATGCAGCAACGGGTCGCAAGCCGTGCTCAAAGACGCCGGCAGCGCGGTCTCCGAAGGCATCGGCTACGGCATGCTGCTCTCCGCCGCGATGAACGATCAGCCTGTGTTCGACGGCCTTTGGAAGTACTACCAAGATCACCTCGACAAGAACGGGTTGATGAATTGGACGTCCTCGCCGTGCGAGGCGCCCGACAACAACAACAGCAACGCCGCCACCGACGGCGATCTCGACACCGCGATGGCATTGGTTCAAGCGGCCGCGCGCTGGCCGAACGGCGGATATTTACCGAAGGCGCAAGCGCTGGCTGGTAAGATCGCGCAGTTCGAATCCGACATGTGCAATGGCCGGCGCGTGCTCAAACCGGGCGACGCGTTCGGCGGTTGCAGCGATCCGAACGATCCGAAGCTCGATCCTTCTTATTTTGCGCCCGGCTACTACAAGGTGTTCGCGCACTACTTCACCGATCAAGCCGCGACGTGGACCGCGCTCGCGGACGGCTCGTATCAACTCTACGCCGTCTACCAAGCGCGCTTGGATAATCTCGTGCCCGACTGGAGCCGTCCGGACGGCAGCGACTACAACGGCTCGATGTACTGGTACGACGCATGCCGCACACCCTGGAGGGTTGCTGTCGACTACGCGTGGACCGGAGATTCGCGCGCCAAGACGTTCATGCAAAATCTCTCGACTTGGGTCGACGCGCACGGTGGCTTGCCGAGCGCCGCGCAGCAACAAAACAGCGCGTTCGTCGGCGCGTTCGCGCTCGCCGGCGGCTACGAACAAGCCAAATTCGACGGCTACATGAGCGGCTGGCTCGGCGCCACGCTGGACGACACGCCGTATTTCCAAGGCACACTGCGCGTGCTCTATCTGCTGGTCGCCGCGGGTAAATTTTCGTCCACGCTGTGAAATCTCGCGGAAACGCGAGCTGAGGGAAGCTTCCGTTTACGGTGCGCGTACGAGGCCGTGCTAGGACCGGCCTCGAGCTCGCGTCCTAGCGTGAGCTCACTCTGGTGGTTGGGTTTTGAAGGACAACGACTCGCGTCTGCCTTTTCTCGATTTGCTGCGCGCGGTCGCGTCACAGGCGATCGTCTGGCATCACCTCGCGTTTTACGGCCCGCTCTCGGACTCCGCGCACGAAGTCGCGACCGCGCTGATCGACGGCTTGGCCGAGCACGCGCGCCTGGCCGTGCAAGTCTTCTTCGTTGTCAGCGGTTACCTCACGGCGATCAGCTCGAACGGCCGCGAGCCGTCGCGGCTGCGCGATTGCTTCAGCGTGATCCTCGGCCGCTATCGCCGCATCGGTTTGCCGTATTTGGGCGCGCTGTTCCTGGCCATCGGCGCCAACGAAATTGCGCGCTTGTGGATGACACACTCGTCGATCTCGGGCCGCCCGAGCCTGTTCTCGTTCTTTGCGCACGCGCTGTTGATCCACGATCTCGTCGGCTACGAGCCACTCTCGGCGGGCATCTGGTACCTCGCGATCGATTTGCAGCTCGTTACTTTGGTGGCATTGATTTTTTGGTTCAGCGCGCACGCCGCGAAGCAAACTGGTAGCCCAGAGCGCGGGCCGAACGTCGGGCGCGCGCTGCTCGGCGCGCTCGGCGTGCTCTCGCTCTTCGTGTTCAATCGCGACCCGAGCCTCGATCGTATCTGCATCTACTTCATGGGCAGCTATGCGCTCGGGCTGATCCTCGCTTGGGTACAATCAAAGGCGATCGACCGCGTGTTCTTTTGGGCCTATGCGCTGCTCGTGATCGTCGCGCTGGCGGTGGATTTCCGCTCGCGGATCTTGGTCGCGCTCGCGACCGGGCTCATCCTCGTCGCGGCGCAGCATTTTGGCTGGATTTCGGAGTGGCCACGCGCGCCGTGGGTGCGTTTTCTCGGCCGTATTTCCTACAGTTTGTTCTTGGTGCACTTCCCGGTCAGCTTGGTCGTGAACGCGCTCTGGTCGAGCTATGTTCCGCCGACGCCGTGGCTCTCCCTGCTCGGTATGGTCACGGCCTACAGCCTGAGCATGGTGATGGCCGTGATTTTTCACTACGGGGTCGAGCGCCGCGTGGTTAGAATTGGGCGTCGCGCTCAGAGTCGAGCGCCTGCCATCGCGCTGCTGAAGGGCGCAGCTTTGCCGGAAGCGCGTGCCGGTGAGCCCGAAGCCAGCGAGAGCTGAAGCGCGCCGTCACTTCGCCACCCGCGCCGATCAGCGCTTACCCCAAATGAAAAATCGAAGCTCGACGCACCAAGTGTTACTTTGCGGCCTGCTCGGTTCGAGCTTGCTGCTCGCGGCAGCTTGCGGTGGTCGCGCCGTCACGATCGAAGACGGCACTACGGCGGGCGGCTCCACTGGAGCGAGCGGCTCGGTCGGCACGGGCGCAGTCGCAGGAAAACCGGGCCACGCCGGCACGAGCAGCGCGGGCTCTTCGAGCGCGGGGAGCACGAGCAGCGCGGGCAGCGGCAACTCGTGCGCTGTCAACTGCCCGGAGATTTCCTGTCCGGGCGGGCAGATCCTCACCGTGGTACCGACGAGCTGCTGCCCGGTTTGCGCGTGTTCGGGCGGCTGCCCGGACATCGATTGCGCGGATGGCTACACGCTCGTGACGCAACCGGGTGAGTGTTGTCCGTCGTGCGTGCCGAATACGAGGGGTCCCGACTGCAACACCGGGAAGATGGACTATGCCGCCACGCTCAGCTCGGCGCTGAATAAGTACTCCTACGGCTGCAGCTCGGATGCCGATTGCGTGGGGGTCGAGCCGAACAATCGCTGCGGCCCGGACTGCCAGTACTTCGCGATTTGGCAGCCAGTAGCCGCGGACTTCACGAACAACTTGTCCAGCGTAGCCGCGACCGATTGCGCCAATTGTCCGGTGACACCGACTCCGCCGTGTACCGAGCCAGCGCAGCCAGTGCATTGCTTAGACGGGCAATGCGTGGCGCTGATTCTGATTCAATAAAGCGTCGAGGCCACCGATGAAATACCGCATTTCCAAGCCAAAAACCTGGTTCCTCGGCGCGCTCGCGGCGTGCGCTGTGCTCGCGGCAGCTTGCGGCGGTCGCGCCGTCACGATCGAAGACGGCACTACGGCGGGCGGCTCCACTGGAGCGAGCGGCACGGGCGCAGTCGCAGGCAAGGCGGGTCACGCTGGCACGAGTAGCGCTGGTTCAGCGACTGGCGGTCAGCCGAACGGCGGCACGAGCAACGGCGGCGTCGGAAATACGTGCGACTTGAAGTGCCCTTTGTTGATCTGCGGACCGAGTGAGACGCAGATCGTCCCGCCCGGCGGCTGCTGCCCGGTGTGCGTAGGCACAGTGGATGCGGGCTCGAGCAGCTGCGATGTCCCCTGCATCGGCATCGCCTGCGCGAACGGCTTCCGCCCGCAGACGCTGCCCGGCCAGTGTTGTCCTTCGTGCGTGGCAAACCCGCTGATGATCGACTGCGCCACGGGCGAAAAAGACTACATCGCGAGCCGCAGTCAGATGGCGGACAAATACAAGTTCGGCTGCACGACCCCATCCGACTGCGTTGTCTTCGTGCCAAGAAATGCGTGCGAAACCGGCTGCAACTATTTCCCCGTGGCGGGGGTCGCAGTGAATGACTTCGTGTCGAACCTGATGAGTGACGCGCAGATCGACTGCGCCGCGTGCCCTCTCGTACCAGTTCCGGCGTGCAATCAAGCACTGACGCTCGATTGCGTTTCCGGCCAGTGCGAGTTCGAGGACACGCTGCCGAAGTAGGCGCTGCGCGCTTCAGCCGCGCAAAAACATTCCAGCTCGCGTTGCCGGCGTGCACGCGCTGAGCACAAAGCGCCACGCACTCGACTCGTTTCAGTCAACGGGAGTTTCACGCCGGTGTCAGCGTGGTTGCGATGCATTCGCTTCGAGTTTGGTTTGGTTTGGGTGCAACCTGCGCGGCGTTGGGCGGCGCGGGTTGCGGCGTTTCCGCGCCGGACTCCGCTCTGGAGCGCGCGACCGAAGGACTGAGTGCGCCGCTCGCCTGGTCGGAGAGCCCGCCCGCGCAATTTTTGCCCGCGGAAGCGCCGCAATTCGTGGCCGTCACCTTCGACGACAATTTCATCTCCGGGCTCGGGGACACGAAAGGCGGCATGACTTTCGTCACCGATTTGCTGCGCGACAAGCTGAATCCGCCCGGCAACGGCACGGTCGGCACCTTCGACGGCACGCCTGTGCGCACGACATTTTTCTTCACCAGCTTGTACATCGAGACCGACGACGGCAATCGCACGGCCTGGCGCACCGCCGTTACGGACGGCCATGAGCCAGCCGATCACACCGTGCATCACTCGGACGGCACCGAGTTCAGCGCGGACGACTGGCAAACCGAAATCGGCGGCTGCGTCAACGAGCTCACTTCGCCGGACATCGGCATCGGGATCGCGGTAAGTGACGTGATCGGATTTCGCAGCCCGTACCTCGCGTACAACCCGAACCTCGTGCCGACGTTGCAATCAGATCACTTCGTCTATGACTCGAGCGTGCAGTCGTGCTTTCAGGACGACGAGAACGGCACGAATTGCGCTTGGCCGTACACGCTCGATGCCGGCAGTCCGGATGCCGTCACCATCACCGACAAATTCCAGCGCCCGGGTTTGAGCACGAACCCTGGTTTCATCGAGTTCCCGATCCCGGCGTTGATCGTGCCGAGTGACGACATCGCGCCGCAGTATGGGATCACGCCGGGGCTCCGCGATCGCATTCCGCCGGCCATGCCGCTACCGAGCTTTTACGAGAAAGCCACCGGCAAAATCGCCGGGCTCGACGCGACGTTGTTCGTGGACGCGGGACTCACCGCGAGCGAAGTGCTCGGCGTACTCAAATACAATCTCGATTTGCATTTGCAGGGCAATCGCTCGCCGCTGGTGTTCGTCGCGCACTCGCACATTTACGCTGACAACTACACCGCGGCTGCGAACGCGCTATCCGTCTCGGATCGCCAGAACGCGATCTCGTCGTTCATCGACTACGCGCTCACTAAGCCGGAAGTGCGCATGCGCCCGCTGCGCGACCTAGTGAACTGGCTCAACGCGCCGACTCCGCTGAATGGCGTGCGGCTGCCACGGCCGCCGGTGGGCGGCGCGGGCGGTGCGAGCGCGGGCGGTTCGGCCGGGACTTCGAACACCGGCGGTGCCGGGACGACCGGCGCGGGCGGAAGCGGAGCCGGCGATGCGATGGGCATCGCGATCGGTGGTGGCGCGGGCTCCTCGAGCGTCGCGGGCACGTCGAATCAGCGCGCGGACTCGGGATCGGTAAACGGCGAATCGTCGTGTCGAATTGCGACGCGGCGCACGCCGGGCAGCGCTTGGCTCGCGGGCTCGCTGGCGTTTGCCGCGATTTTGCGGCGTAGAAAACGCGCCCGCAAGTTGTGACTTTCCGAGCAGGCGCCCGCGCTCCTATCTTTGACGTGTGAGCGGGCAAGTCCCTTGTAACCGTTGCGGCGCGGTGATGGCTCCCGAGGCGGACGGTCGCACGTACGCATGCGCGTACTGCGGCTCGCGCATGCAAGTCGCTATCGGCGGCGATCAAATCGCGCTCGGCATGGCCATCGATCTTTCGAACCTCGAAGATTTCGTGGTGAAGCTCGCGAACGCGCTCGGCCAAGGCTTCGCCGAGCACACGCAGATTCGCGCGAGCGGCCGCGTCGTGCACGCGATCGAGCTCACGCTCGAGCCCGATCATTTCTCGATCGAGCGGCAAGGGCGCGAGTTCGTCGCGCAGCACAAGAAAGTCGTCCGCGGCGTGGCGCTGCGCACGGCCACCTTGCCACTCGATCTTTGGTTCCAAAAATTGACTGACGCGCTGGCCGCGCATGCCAACCAAAATTCGCGCGCGGCTTGGGTGCTCACGCAACTCGGAGGGCAACGCTAGGTGCCACACCCATTCTTACCCGATCGCCCGGTGGACGAAGCCGAGAGCTTGCGCTCACTCGAGCAAGGCGGCTTGCCGCTCCGCGCGCAGCGCCGGATTCACGAACACAACCAAGCCGCGCAGCCGATCTTCACGAGCACCTTTTCGCCCGCGGAAGGCGTGGTCGCGGCCGCGACGGGCATCACGCCGGTGAGCCAAGTGATGGGCTCTTCGGTTTATCACGTCGGGTTTTCGTACTCGGTTGGCCAGAGCGGCGAGCTCGCCGTGCTGACCCAAGCGTACGAGCATGCGCGCAGCCGCGCGCTCGCTCGCTTGCAGCAAGAAGCCACGTTGCTCCGCGCGCACGCCGTGGTCGACGTGCGCTTCGAGCGGCGCGAATTCGAGTGGGGCGAGGGGCTACTCGAGTTCCAAGCGATCGGCACCGCGGTACGGCTCGCGAACGTGCCCGTGCCGGAACGCGCCGCGCTCACGCTGCTCAGCGTGGATGATCTGTATAAGTTGCACCTCGCCGGCTACGCGCCGGTCGCGATCGCGATGGGAAATTGTTTTTGGTACGAGCACCACGCCGATTGCGCCAGCGAGGGTAGCTGGTTTTCGCAAGAGCTCACGAGCCACACGCGCGCGGCGCGGCAAGCGCGCTATCTCGCGGTCGAGCGGTTTCGGCATGCGGCGCGTTTCTTCAGCGCGCACGGCGTGGTCGGCACGCGCGTGCACCGCTTCGGTCGCGACCGCGAGTACGAAGTGAACGATCGCTCGCACACGAGTTTCTACTTGGACTTGGTCGTGATGGGCACGGCCGTCGTGCGCCACGAAAATCCAGCGACTCCGCCGCGACCGTTCTTGGTCGTGGATCTCAAAGACCCCGATCCCGACGACGAAATGTCGTTCGGCGCTGGCTCCGACGCCGAAGACGAACTCGATTCGGACGACGAATGAATTTCACACGGCTGCTCTGCTTCTGATCGCTACCCCTGAAAGGCACGCATGACTCAAGGAACGCCCGGGCGCCCGCAGACTCAACGCCAAGCCTTGCCGCAGCACGCGGTCGAGCGCATCCAGCGCTCGCGCAATGCGCAAGGGCAGCGCTTTTTCACCAGCGATCTCTCGGTGAAAGAATTTTTGCTCGTGCGCGAGAGCGGCTTCGAATGCGCCGGTCTGGTGATGGGCTCGAGCTTCTATCACGTGGGTTATCAAAAGAGTGATTGGTCCCAAAGCCAAGAGATGACCGTGCTCACGCAGGCCATGTATCAAGCGCGCGAGCTTGCCATGGCGCGAATGGAAGAAGAGGCCAACGAGCTCGGCGCGGACGGCGTGATCGGCGTGCGCTTGCACGTGAACCGGCACAGCTGGGGCGAGGACATGATCGAGTTCTTGGCCGTCGGTACCGCTGTCTACGCGCGGGACGGCAGCAGTTGGCGCGCGCCGAGCGGCATGCCGTTCACGAG
Organism: Polyangiaceae bacterium; assembly: GCA_036500245.1. Taxonomy (GTDB): domain Bacteria; phylum Myxococcota_A; class Polyangia; order Polyangiales; family Polyangiaceae; genus PMG-095. Next base: position 12,570 of record DASYCL010000475.1, read on the forward strand.
CGATCTCTCGGGTCAGGATTTCTGGATGCTGCTCAAGAGCGGCTATCGCCCGATTTCGCTAGTGATGGGCAATTGCGTGTATCACGTCGCGCATCAGAGTCTGCGTGGTTGGTTTAAGTCGGTCGGGCAAAACCAAGAAATGCCGAATTTCACCCAAGCGCTCTACGACGCGCGCGAGCTTGCGATGGAGCGCCTGCAATACGAAGCGCAGCTCGACGGCGCGAGCGGCGTGGTCGGCACACAAATCAACGAGAGCACCCACAGCTGGGACGCGCACGTGATCGAGTTTTTTGCGATCGGCACCAGCGTCGCGCCGATTGCCATGAAAGAAGCGCCGCCCGCGCCGGTGCTGGTGATGACGGTGAACGAATGAGCGGAGCCGCGCATCCGTTCACGAGCGATCTCACGATCGACGAACTCTTGCTGCTCGAAGACGTCGGGTTCGAGCCCATCGAGCTGGTGCTCGGCGCGAGCTATTTTCACATCGGTTATCAGTCGTCGGTTTGGTCGCAGAACCAAGAGCTCGTGGACATGTCGACCATGATGCTGCTCGCGCGCCAAACCGCGATGGCCGAAATTCAAACGCAAGCGCACGCGCTCGGCGCGGACGGCGTCGTCGGCATGCGCATCGAGATCGAGCTCGAGGGGCATCACGCCGAATTTTCAGCAGTCGGGACGGCGGTGCGCCGTCGCGCAGGAGACGGCGAAAAATACCGCCAACACCAGGGTCAGCCCTTCACCTGTGACTTGAGCGGCGCGGATTTTTGGGCGCTCGTACGCGGCGGATTTCGGCCCGTGTCACTGGTGCACGGCGTATGCGTCTATCACGTCGCGCATCAGGGGCTGCACGGGTGGTTCAAGTCGGTCGGGCAGAACCAAGAGATGCAAAGCTTCACTCAAGCCTTGTACGACGCGCGCGAGCTCGCGGTGGGCCGCGTGCAGCAAGAAGCCGCGGCGTTCGGCGCGACCGGCGGCGTCGTCGGCATGGAAGTGCGCGAAGGCAACTACGGTTGGCACAGCCATGTGATCGAATTCGTCGCCATGGGCACGGCAGTGTCGCCGATCGCGGATGCGGCTCATGAGCTGCATGCCGAGGCGCGTGTGGTGCTCTCGGCGCGCGACTGATCGGCTTTCGCGGAGCCCTCAGCGTCCGCCGGCGACGCGCAGCACGGCGCCGGTGACGTACGACGCAGCGTCCGAGAGCAGGAACAAAATCGTTTCCGCGATTTCTTCGGGGCGTGCGGCGCGGTTGAGCGGAATCGTGGGCGCAAGTTTGACGAGGCGATTTTCGATGCCGGAAGTTTGGTGGAGTTCGGTGTCGACGAGGCCGGGCGCGACGGCGTTCACGCGCACGCCTTCGTGCGCGAGCTCGCGCGCGAGTCCGAGCGTGAGCGTATCGACGGCGGCTTTGGAAGCCGCGTACCAGACCCACTCGCCGGGGCTGCCGAGCGTGGCCGCGCCGGACGACACGTTGACGATCACGCCGCCCGCGCCGCCGAGCGATTGGGACATCGCGCGCGCTGCGGCTCGCGCGCAGACGAGCGCGCCGAACACGTTCACATCGAGCACCGAGCGCAAGGTTTCGTTCGAGGCTTCGCTCAGACGACTGGCGCGACCAGTAATGCCGGCGTTGTTGACGAAATGCGTGATTTTTCCGAGCCGCGCCGCGGTATCGGCGAACAGTCGCGTGACGTCTTCGGGCTCGGCGATATTGGCCTGTAAGGCGACCGCTTCGCCGCCCGCGCGTTCGATTTCAGCAACGACACTCTCCGCCGCGCGTTGGTTCTTTTCATAATTTACCGCGACGCGATAGCCGCGTGCGCCTGCGAGGCGGCACGTCGCGGCGCCGATGCCGCGAGCTCCACCCGTCACCAAGAGCACGCGCTCGTTCATGCGTCGAGCATAGGGCGGCGCGCTTCGCCGTCAAAGCCCGCGAGCGTTACTTCACGACCGTTTGGCAGCCGAGCGCGATTTGCACCGATGCGTCTTTGGCGGCTTGGAATGCATTGCAGCTATTTTGGCAAGTGATGATCTTGGTCGGAATGCTCGAAGCGGGATCGACGTCGTAGTACCAGCCGCCCCCGGTCGCGTCGCACTTATCCGCGCTGCCGACGTAATAGAGCACCGTGTCCGATTGGCCGCTGATCGAAACTTCCACGTTGACTTGGCTGTAGTCGAGCGCTTCGCCGTTCGTTGGCTCGGGGATTTGGAACGCGCAGTCGAGCTTGCCGCCGCGGATCGCGTCGAGCGCGGCCAGGAATTGCGTGGTTACGTCTTTGGTCGTGTCGACGATGAACGCGCTGGTGGTGCCGCCGTCCTTCGCGATGGTGTCGAGGTTGTCGGGCGCGTTGGCCGCGATGTCGTCCGCGCCGAACACGCCGATCACGAACGTGTCGATGCTCGGGTTCGCTTGCACGCCCGCCGCGGCGATCGCTCCGACTTGATCGATGTCGGTCGGCGTGCACTCGGTGGGCAAGCCATCCGTGGCCATGACCGCGACCACGCGGTGACCCGGATGCGCCTTGGCCCAGGCGCCGGCTTGTTGAATCGCGCCGGTGAGCGCTGGTCCAGTCGGAGTTTCGCCGTTCGGCGTCGTGTTTTCGATCGATTGAATCAAGCCGTCCGTTGCGCCGGGAAGTGCTGCGATTGCGCTGGCTGGAGCGGCGTAAACTGCGGCATCACAATTCGTGGTGTGCTCACAAACGAAGCTGGTTTTCAAGCGGCACATGCCAAGATCATTGCCATCCGGATCGTTGCCGCACGCAGTCCCGGGCGTCGGGCATGCGACGTCCGTATTGAGGCTGCACTCGGTGAGGGCGGTGCACGGCGTGCCGCGATAGATGTTGATGCCGTCGGTGAGCGTCGGACAATCGGTGTTCGACGAGCAAGGGAAGATGCCGAGGCCGCCGTCCGCGTAGCCCTTGCAAAACTTGGTGAAGCACGGCGCGCTGTCGCCGCAAGATGCATCCGTGGTGCACGATGTCGGCGCGTTCGGCTTGATCTGCGGGAAGTATTGCAAGCCGACGCCGAGCCCGGCCGAGGCGCTGTCGTTCAAGAACGTTTCGAGCGCGCTCTTCACGGCATCCCATTTGGTGGCTTGCGCCGAAACCTGCTCCAGCATCGAGCTCGAAATATCGAGCATGATGTACATATCGAGCGGTACGAGCTGTGCGGTAGAGACGTGCGCGGCGCAGGCATTGCCGTCCCCGCCGACACCGATCACCGTCACGCCGTTGCTCGAGCCGCCGCTGTTCAGCGAAAGCGAGCCGCCATTGCCGGCATTGGTCGCAATGGATCCCGCGTTCGCAGCCGTTCCGCCGGCGACCATGCTGTCGCTCGACGACGAGCCGCAAGCCGCAAAATTCGCCGCGGCAAACAAAACCGAAGCAAACCCAACTGCCGTGCGAGCGCGACTTCGCATGATTCGAATAGAGCACCAACGCGTGCGCGTGAGAAGTACTCCCAATCATCGCGACTTCGCGCACCGCTCACGAAACGCCATACGCGGATCACAATCGGCGCTGCGCCGGCAAATACGGCAATCAAAATGCGCAGATCGCCGCGCCGCTCGAGATTTCGAGCGAGGGTCGATCGAGCGCGGTGCGCTCTTCGCCCGCGATGCGCACGCTCGCGGCGTCGAGTGCCACAGCGCCACTGAGATCCAAATACACAGCGAGCGAGCGCAGCGGATAGTAAGCCCCGCCCACACCAAGCAACGCGAGGGGGCTCATGTGATGCAACGAAACACCCAGAAACCCCGGGGCCGCGCGGCCCTCGGCGGCATAGATCGCGTAGCCCGTGCCGGCGCGAGTGCTGATTTCCCAGGCTTTTGCTGGCTGAAATCGCGCGCCAAGCGCGAGCGAAAATGCGCGCCGCGAAATCTCGGCACTGCCGGCCGCGGCATCCGCACGAAAACGATACAGCGTGCTCTCGAAAGTGGCCGCAACGAAACCCCAACGCGGTCCGAGGTCGAAGCCGGCTCGCGCGCCGAGATTCGGCGTGAGCCGCGGTTGCCAAGTGAGCTCGGGTCCGACGAACAGCTCGAACCAACGGGTGCGCGCTGTCGTCCGCTCGGGTGGGTGAGGTTGAGTTTGCGCGGCTTCTAGTTTCGGCAAGCGCGCGAAGCCGCTCACGACTTCGGGCAGACCTTCGCGATGCTGCTTCGCGTATTGAAGAACCGCAGCGCGCAAGGTCTCCACCGCGCGCACGGCGATCACTTCGGCGTCAGCCTGTGCGGTGCGATCGTCCACGCTCGTGACGATCGATTCGCCGCCGGGCGGCGCGGCGCTGATCCGGGTCTCGCTGCCATCGTCTTCGAGCAGCAAGAGGCCGTACGCGCCATCGCCTAGGGCGTTCGATGAGGGCAAATCCGCGCGAATCTCCGCGCGCAGGCCGACCGCGATTAGCTCGCCGCGAATCAAGAGCAAGGCTTGTTCGGTGAGCGCGCTGCGCGGCTCTGGCACGACTACGATCACGTGCGGCTCTGCCGCCGCGTGCGCCGCGATCGGCGTCCCGAGCAACGGCAACCACGCGAAAGCGCAGAGAGCCCTGCGGAGTATTCCTCGCAGCTCGACCACGCGCGACAAACTAATCCGATTCTAAAATCGCATGTGCGGTCTTTTCGTACGGTCCGCCGGGAAAGCGAGTCAGATAGTCGCGGGCGCCCGCGAGTGCCGCCGCGCGGCCGGCGATTTTCTGGAGCAAGAGCAAGCGTCGGCCGAATGCCTCGCTCGAGTACACGCCCGAAGGTGCTTCGCTCGTATAAGTGCCGAGCCAGCGCAGCGCTTCACGTGCGTTGCCTGCTTCTTCGTACGATCGCGCGAGGAAAAAACTCGCCTCCACACCGAGCGGCTCGGAGCCGAAGCGCCGGCGCAAGCTTTGCCAAGCCCGCAGCGACAATTGCGCGCGCGCCGTATAACGCGCGGCTTGTGCCAGCGCCTTGAGGTTAGAGGCGCTCTCGTTCGCGAGCGCCTGCTCGATGCCGCGCGCTTCCGCGGCCGAAACCACGGCTGAAAATTGTCCGCCTTTGAGTAGCGCGCTCCACCCCGCGGATTCGGATGCAGGAGCCGCGGAGCCGACAGACTCCGGAAGTGCGCGCGCGTGCCTCGCGCGATCGAGTTCGCTTGCGGCGAGTGGTTTTGTTGGGTCGCGCGCGGACGGCGCGGCATGCTCTGTGTTCGTGCTCGGCGCCGGAGTGGCGGCTTCTGCCGCGGCGCTCTCGCCCGCTCGCTCTGGCAAGCGCAACACGCTGCCCCCTTTCACGACACGCGCGGCGCCGGGCGCGCCGAGTACGCGCACCTCGCCGCTCACCATTTCGAGCGAGAGGCTTTCGCTCTTTTCGTTCCAAGACAAATCGAACTCGGTGCCGACGACTTGCACTTCGTAGCGGCCCGCAAAAAATCGCCAATGCGTACTCGGCTCATGGTGCACGCTGATGTGCAATTTGCCGCGCACGAGCCGAGTCAAGGCTGCATGTTTACCCATCACCTCGACGCTGAATGCCGCGTTCGGACCGGCCGAAATGTGGCTTTGATCCGAGAAATCGAGCGCACCGGGCGCGTCCCCGGTGCTCCAAATGCCGTCGCTCAGCGTCGCGCCGCGCGCTTCGTAGCGGAGGGTAGAAGCCGCGCTCTGGTAAACGATCGCGATCGCGCCGAGCACGGCCATGCCGAGTCCAAAGAACAGTGCGAAGCGATTTGATTTGGGTGGGTTGCCTTGAGCGAAAGCGAACTGTCGTTCGATGCGCAGCCAGGCGCGGCGCTTGTCGAACGGTTCGCGCCCGCGCGCGTGCTCGGCCGAAAGCGCGCGCAGTGCGGCAGCGACGTGGCGCACGCTGAGCAGCGGCCGCTCAATCGCCATCGGTCGGCTCCGTGCGAGCGATCAGGTAGTCGGCCAAGAGCGCGTTGCGCCCGACACGCTTGAGCACGCGCGCATTCGCGCTGCGCACCCGACGCTTCGCCGTCGACTCGGAAACGCCGAGCGCGCTCGCGATTTCGGCGTTGCCCATGTTTTCGAGGTTGTGGAGCACGAACGCCGCTCGCTCGTCGGGGCTGAGCTCGTCCAAGATCCGGCTCAGCTGAATCAGCGCCGCTTTGGCCTTCGGATCGTCCGGCCCTGGCTGATAGTCGCAGTCCCGCGCCGACCCGATCAAACCCTGAAAAAACTCGCGCCTTTTCCGCACGCGCGCTTCACGTCGCGCCACGTTCATCGTGATTGAGACGATGTAACTGCGCACCGCGGACGCGAGGCGAATGCGCGTCGCATTGGCGAAGAAGATCACGAACACATCACCAACCAGATCCGAAATTTCGGCGCGCGGCCCGAGCGTTTTCAAGAGCAGGCCGTGAACCAGGCCGTGAAATTCGTCGAATGCGCGCTCGCGCCAATTGGCTGCATCGGTTTGAATGGCGCGATGGAGCTCCACTTCCGGGTCGCCGCGCTGCGGCGCGCTGCGCTCGACGGACTTCGGAGAAGAGAGCCGTACCACCACCTCGAAGATACACCGAGCTTCGGAGTTCGTGTACGCTCCCGCATCGTCGAGTGAACCGCGAGAAGGGAAATGTCTTTTCAGATCCCGTGTGCGCCCACATGTTTGCTGCTCGTGCTGGCCGTCGCTTGCCGAGTGACTCCGCAGGACGTGGTCGTGAGCCAAGATGCCGGCATCACGAGCGATTCCGGCGCTGTTGACGGAGGAGCGTGTTTTGTCGCAGAAACTGGGCGATTCGTGCTGAAATCCGCGTTCAATGCGGAGTGCCTCGGCGTCGGTCCAGCCACCACCGTGTTCGGCAATCCTGCGTTCGAGACCGCGTTCGGCGATTGCAGCGAGCCAACGCAGGCGTGGGATCTTTCCGCTCAAGCTGGCGCGAACGTCTTCTCGTTCAAGAACGTGATCAGTGAGGATTCACTGGACGTGCGCATGGCTGCCACGCAAAGCGGGACACCGGTGATCCTCTATGCAGCAACCGGGCTCGCCAATCAGCAATTTGCCGTACACACGCGTGGCGCATCGTATGTCGAGCTGCGTCCACAGCACGCGAGCTCGAGCTGTGTCGGCGTGGCCGGCTCGAGCGCGCAAATTGCGCCCTGCGCGCCGAGTGATTCGACTCAAACCTGGCAACTCGAACGAGTCGATTGTTTGTGAATCATCCTCACGAAGCGCAATTCTCGGGAATCGGTTCCAGAACCAGCGCAAGATTCGTGTCCCGCGGGTAATTGCAGGCTCCAATTCAGTTTTTTGACCTGCGCGCGACCTCTCGCGACTCAGCGGCAAAGACACTGGTGGGTGTGCCCACCGTGTTCACCGCGGAGACCAGCATGAAGCGTTCGCGCCCACGAGCTCGTTCAACATCAGCGCGAAGCGATCGGGCTTTGCTTGCGGTCTCGTGCGCACTCGGCTTTTCGCTCGCGTGCAACGGATCCATCGGCGGTCACGGCGAAGGCGCGCGCAGCGGGCCTGGCTCGAGCTCCGCGGGTACGACTGGCAACGCCGGCGGTAGCAGCACCGACCCGAGCTACGCCGGTAGCAGCTCGACGCTGGATCCGGGTGGCGACCCCGTGCAGCCGTTTCAGGCCAATTCGGTTTTTGCTGCCGTCCGCAAAGTGAAGAATCTGCTCACCGGCTTGGCCCCGACCGATGACGAAGTCGCATCGGTGCAGAACGCCAAAGATCAACAAGCCGCGATCGGCACCTTGATCGACGGCTGGACGAACGCTGGGAGCGCCACGACGTACGGCGCGTTCCGCGACAAAATGGTCGGATTTTTCCGCAATTCATTCCAGCAGACCGGCTTTGCGCCGAACGACGATTTCAAACCGCAGCTGCTCGAAAATGGCGGCTTCGATTTCGGCCCGCTCGGCATCTACGCGGACGACGCGTTCCCGCGCTTGGTACAAAATCTACAAGATAGCTTTGCGCTCACCGCGTGGGAAATCGTTGCCAACGGCGAGCCCTTCACGGAGGTGCTCACCACGACCAAGTTCCGGATGACGACGGCGCTGAAGAGCCTGTACCTCCAGGTCGAAATGCCGAACGATCAGCCGTACAGCTTCGGCGCGAAAAATCCGTTGCCGTGGAGCGTGGACATGAGCGGCAACGCGATTCCGCTCACGGATACGCTCGATCCGAACAGTCCGAATCACATGGTGTTTTCGGACCAGCCGCCGCTCACGCCCGTGAGTTTCCAGCTCACGCCGACGTGCCAGGGCACGGCGGGCATGGTCAATCAATATACGGGCTACGCGCAGCTCTTTCAGCGGCTTTTGGGCTTCACGCCGCGCTACAAGTTCGTCGCGCAGCCGCAGTGTTGGGAGCACGTTTCGCTGCCGTATTTCACGACTTCAGACCTCACGGATTGGACGTGGGTCACGATCACGCCCAAGACCGACACGGGCCCGTACGTCCAGCCGTACGATCTGCCCACGCTGCGAACCGCGACCACGCTGTCGCTCGCGCTGCCGCGCGTCGGATTTTTCACGACCCCCGCGTATCTCGCGCTGTGGAACACGAACGACAGCAACCAGCACCGCGTGACCGCTAACCAAACCTTGCTTGTCGCGTGGGGCATCTCGTTCACGAGCGAGAACTCGATCATGCCGAGCAGCACGGTCGGTCTCGATGCGGACCACGCGGTCGCAGGTTCGGATTGCTACATTTGCCACAAGAGCCTCGATCCGCTGCGCCAGTTTTGGGCGACTCAATTCGATTTCAACGACCGCAATGATTTCCTCGGCAGCGGCTTCAATGCCAAGAGCACGCGTCCGACCACGACCGGCGGCGCGCTCGCGTTCGGCAGCATCAACGCGAGTGGCAACACACTCGGCGATCTCGGCACGCTGCTCAGCCAAGGCGTCGACCTGAACAGCGGCGTGGGGGACGGACTCAATCAATTCGCCGTCGCGTTCACGCAGAAGCTATGCTTTTACGCGGATTCGGCCGGGTGTGACCCGACCGACCCGGAGTTCCGCCGCGTCGCCAAGGCATTCGTCGACGCCAACTTCAACTTCAACACGCTGGTGCACCAGCTGTTTTCGTCGCCGCTCGTGACGGGCCTAGCCACGACCCAGACGTTCCAGCAGCGCAACGTCGTGGTCAGCATCGCGCGCCGCGATCAGCTGTGCGCGTCGCTTTCGAATCGACTTAACATGCCGGATCTGTGCGCGCTGTCCGTCGCGTTCCCGTTCTCGAACGGGTTCAGCGCGAACTCGAGCTCGCCGATCGAGATCCAGCGCGCGGCGTTTCGCATCGCGGGCAGCGTGCCGGCCGACACCTTCAGCCGTGGCGCGGAGAGCCCGGTTACACCCTCGACCCCGACCTTGTTCTTCCGCGCGGCGAGCGAGATGCTGTGCGAGAACGTGGCGGCCAAAGCCGTGGACGTGAGCGGCAGTCGCTATGCGAGCACGGACGTGGACGGCGCGATCGCGGACATGGTCGCTACCGTCATGGGCTACCCCGCGAGCGATCCGCACCACGACATGGCCGTGACGATTCTGCACAACCACTACACCGAAGCCGTCGCCACCAGCACCGCGACGAACGCGCTCCGTTCGACCTTTTCGCTCGCGTGCCAGTCGCCGACGAGCCTGGCATTTGGCCTGTAATTCAGAGGGATTTGTCATGGACTTCAAACGACGACAAGCGCTCATGACGATGCTCTTCGGCGCCGGCGCCGTTGGCCTGCGCGGCCTCGCGACGGGCCTCCCGGCGTGGTTCATCGCCAATCCGCGCAAAGCCAGCGCGGATGATCTGAAATGTGCGCTCGACGCGACCAAGACTCAATCGTTGATCGTGAGCGTGTCGAGCAACGGCGATCCGATCAACTGCAACTGCCCCGGCACGTACGAAGACGCGACCGCGATTCACCCGCAGCAGGCCGAAGTCGCGCCCGTGACCGTCGCGCTCGGCTCGAAAATGTACGGCGCGGCCACCCCGTGGGGCACGCTCGGGGACGCACTCAATCGCACTTGCGTCTTCCATCACGTCACGCTCTCGATCGTGCACGGCGATCAACCCAAAGTGATGCGCTTGATGGGCGCGACGAGCGGCGGCGAAATGCTCGTCTCGGCCTACGCCAAGCACCTCGCGCCGTGTCTCGGCACCGTCCAAACCGAACCCGTCTCGGTCGGCGCGCACGGCAATTCGAGTGAGCTCATCAGCTTTGCCGGTCGCTCGTTGCCGTCCGTTTCGCCGACGCAGCTCCGGCAATTGCTGACCGGCTCCGGTGCCAGCGGCGGTTTCCAAGGCAAATCCGGCCAAAATCCGCTGGTCGCGCTGCGCGCGATGCGCGACAAAGAGCTCGACGCGCTCTACGATCTCGCCAAGAGCGACGGCACGAACGTCCAAAAAGACTTCATCGACGCGCTCGCCGCGAGCCAAACTCAGGTGCGTCAGCTCGCCGAAAGCCTCTCGGACACGCTCAGCAAGATCAACGGTGACGACATCGCCGGCCAAGCGCTGGCCGCGGCCGCGTTGATCTCCGCCAAAGTCACGCCGGTCGTGGCGGTGCACGTACCGTTCGGCGGCGACAACCACAACGACAGCGACTTGCAAGCCGAAGCCGATCAAACCGTGAGCGGCGTCGCCGGCATCAAATCGATCCTCGATGCGCTGACGATGATGAACCTGCAAGACAGCGCGACTTTCGCGACGCTGAACGTCTTTGGTCGCAACCTGAACAAGCTCGATAAAGTCGAAGCGCGCACGGGTCGCGATCACTACGGCAATCATTCGGTCTGCGTGATGATCGGCAAAAATGTCGCGCCCGGCGTGATCGGCGGCATCTTGCCGGTGAGCGCGCAAGGTTCGGACGGCGCGCTCGGCGCGGCCGACATCGACTCCGCGACCGGCAACGCCGTACCGATGGGCGACATCCCGCGCACCGAAACTCACGTCGCGATGGCGCGCACGCTCGGCGTCGCGCTCGGCATCTCGAGCGACGCACTGAGCGCCGACTTCACCTCGATGTCCGGCGGCAAAGTCGTGAACAGCGCGCTCAACGGCGTGACCGGCTGACCCCAAAATAAAAATAGAATTGGGTGGGAGGCCCCGCTGGAACGGGCGCGCGCGCCGGCCCGCGCGTCCGAAGGCCACGCGATCCCGCACATTCTCCGCAAAGCAGCCGCGCCTGCCCGCGCTGTAACGCCGGCGCGGCGAAAGCGCAGCCGAAGGATGCTATGGGTGAAGATCCAACCTCGAGCCTAGGAGCGTGCGATGAGCCAATTCGACTTCGATCCCGAGTACGTCTTCGAGCACCACCAGCCCACCAAAGAAAAGCTCGTCCACTACGACGCGGTGCACGCTGCCGCCAAGGCCTTCGCCGAAGTCCTCCTCAAGCACACGCCGCCGTCGGAAGATCAAGCCGCCGCGCTGCGCCTCTTGCGCGAAGCCACCATGACCGCGAACGCCGCGATCGCGCTGGATGGGCGCTTGAAGTAGCTGCGCGGCGCTGGGATGCTTGGCCCTGCGCGCGAGTCAGCGCTTGGCCGCTCGCGCGACGGGCGACGCGACGGGCGCCTGTCCGGTCAGTTCTAACGTGGCCGCCCGTCTGTCGAAAACCGTGATCAGCCGGGCGAATCTGCTGCTTTGTTTTATTTCCGGGCATGCGAGCACGGGCCCTTCGCGCGCGCTGCGGCGCGAAAGAAGAGACGAGAGTCGAGGCGTGCCCGGCTGGGTTCGGTGTGTGCGCTTGTGGTAGCGCGAAAATATCGCGCGATGCGGCGTCTCTGCGCGCGCTTGCCACTTTGTTCTGACAGCTTCGCGTTGCGGCTTTAGGCTTCTCGGATGACGCGGATTGGTGCGCGCGTGCTTGCTAGCTGTTCGCTCGTTCTAGCCTGCTCGTCCGGCGGAAGCGGCGGCGCGAGTTCGACCACGAACGGCGGTTCGTCGACGAATGCGGGCACTTCGAGCACGAGCGGCGGCACATCGAGCAACGCGGGTTCGAGTGCCGCGCAGGGCGGCGGAGTCGCGCAAGGCGGCAGTGCCGGCACGAGCTCGGCTCAAGCTGGTAGCCCCAGCGCCGGTTCGGGCGGCACGAGTGACTCGAACGGCGGCCCGACCGTGGCCGAATTCGTGGGCCTGAACGCGTTCATCGACGACGATCTCGACAAGCTTGCCGCGATTGGCAACGTGCGCGAGTACCACGATTGGACTTGGAACGATGGAAACGGCGCGCAAGGCTATCCCGGCTATCCGAACAACGCGCTCGAGTTTTCGCTGTTCAACGGTTTTTGGGACTTCGATGCTTACTACTCGGGCCTGAAGACGCGAAACGTGATCGCGTTCCCGTGCGTCGAAGGCTCGGTCGACTATTTGAATAGCGCGATGCCGCCAGTCGCGAGCGGCGCCGATGCGACGGATCCGGCTTCGTATGTCGCGCACGCTTCCTTCATGTACCAATACGCGGCGCGCTACGGCAGCACCATGGTCGACGCGAGCAAGCTCAAGCTCGACGCGGGTCAAACCGTGGTGTCCGGCATGAACGTGCTTCGTTACTACGAAGACGGCAATGAGCCGGATGCGACGTGGGTGCACACTGACGGCTCATTCTTGTTCACGCCGGAGATGACCGCGGCGATGGCGAGCGCGGACTACGACGGAAACCAGGGCAAACTCGGCGACGGTTTCGGCGTAAAAGCCGCCGATCCGAGCGCGAAGCTGGTGCTCGCGGGCTTGGCCGGCGCCGGCACCAAAGACTACGCGAGCAACGTCGAAGCTTACTTGGACGGCATGCGCGCGTGGGCGACTGCGCATCGCGCCGGCAGTTTTCCCGCCGACGTGATCAACATTCACGACTACTGCTTCGGTCCGGATCCGTTCGGCACTGCGAACCCGAAGCCCGGGCTCTCACCCGAAGACTGCAAGCTCCAAGCGTTGATGGCATCGATCGTGAGCTACCGCGATCAGAACTTGGCGGGCAAAGAGCTGTGGCTGACCGAGTTCGGTTACGACACGAATGCCGAGTCGCGTTTGCGTGCGCCGGCGATTGGCGGAAACTCGGCGGAGGTCGTCCAGGGGCAATGGCTCGTGCGCAGTTTCATCGCGCTGATGGCGGCCGGGCTCGATCGCGCGTTCGTGTTCGTGTCGCGCGATGATTGCACAGGCGACGATACGAAGTGCCCGAACAATGCCGTGCAGTTCTCGACCTCGGGCGTGATGACGGAAAAAGGCTCGGAAACACCGAAAACCGCCTTCTATTTCTTGGCTGCATTTCGCGCGCGGCTCGGCGCGATGCGCTACCAAGGCAGCGCGGACTCCGGTTCTGCGAACGTGTCGATCGCGAAATTTTACGACTCGACCGCGGACCAAGGCGCGTTCGTCGTTTGGGCGCCGACGAGCACCGCGCAGGTCGTCAAAGGTTACGCGCTCGCCGTGAGTGCGTCGCTCGCCACGGCCACGCTCGTCACGCTCGCGGATCAAACGCAAACCGGCAACGAAACGCCGCTCACCGCCACGCAAGGCAGCGTGATGCTCGACGTGAGCGAAACGCCGAGCATCGTGCTGGTGAAGGGCAAACCATGAGCTTCGTTTTGAGCGCGCGCTACCGATCACCGACGGCGCGCGCATCGGGAACTCGATCGTCTCAGGATTTTGCGAGCTCGGTCTCGATCGCTTGCGCGAGGCCGGGATTGGCTGGATCCACGTCCGGCGCAAAGCGACCTGCGACGTTGCCGTGGCGATCGACCAAAAATTTTTCGAAGTTCCACATCACGTCGGTCGCGGCTTTCGGCGCGAGCCCGTGCTGCTCGAGCGTATCGCGCAAGCTGCCGCCTTCATTGTTGCGAGCTTGCGGCTGTTGCGAAATTAGTTCGCGATAGAGCGCGTGCTGAGCTTCGCCTTTGACGCTGATTTTTTCGAACATGGGGAAATCGACGGCGAACTTCGCCTGGCAAAATTCGGCGATCTCTTGGTTCGTGCCGGGCTCTTGCGCGCCGAAATCGTTGGCCGGAAAGCCGAGCACGACCAAGCCCTGTTCGCGGTATTTGCGAAACAGTTGCTCGAGCCCTTCGTATTGCGGCGTGAGCCCACACTTCGACGCGACGTTCACGATGAGCAGGACTTTGCCGTCAAAATTTTTGAGCGAAGAGCTGGTGCCGTCGATGTTGCGGAGTGGAATTTCTTGGAGTGCAGTCATTTTTGCCTCGTCCCCATGCAGTTGGATTC
>DASYCL010000476.1:0-5686 GCA_036500245.1 Polyangiaceae bacterium
ACTTGCTCGCGCACCAAGCGCTGGCGCGCGTCTCGGCCGGCGAGTTCGGCGCGCACGCGCGACAGTTCGGCGCGCGCGAACGAAAGGTCGGCGTAGGCCGCGCCGTATTCGCGGGCCAGCGCGCCATTTCCCGCGAGCACGTCGAGACCGGCCAGAAAAATCGCGGGGCTGCCGATTTCGATCTGCGAATGCTGAAACGCGAAACATAAAAGCGATTTACCGACCTCCGCTAGGCGCGACAGCGGCACCGTCTCGTCGCCCACGAAACAGACACCGCGGCCGACTTTGCGGATCAGTCGCGACAAGCGCAGCCGGCTGCCGGCCGCGACGAAATTCGCTTCGACCAGCGCGCTGTCGTGACCTTCGCGTACGCACGAAGCCGGCGTGCGCGCGCCGAGCAAGAGTCCGAGCGCGGTCAAGACGAGTGATTTGCCGGCGCCCGTTTCGCCGCTCAGCACGTTGAGGCCGGGCGTCAGGTCGATGCTGACGTCGTCGAGGAGAGTGAAACCTTGGATCCGAAGCCGCTCTAGCATGCGATCGATTTACGCCGCGCTCGCCGCGCTCGCTAGCTAGGACAATGTCCGATCGGACTTTGTCTGTCAGCGCCGAACCAGGCTAAAAACCCCAATAAAATCACCATTGCGTCGGCTTGTAGTCCTTGAGGAATTTGCCGAACACGTGCTCGCCGCTGAGCAGCCCCGAAAAGAACGGATCGCAAACGCGCGCGGCGCCGTCGACGATGTCGAGCGGCGGTTGAAAGTCCGCTTCGCGCTGCTTGCGCTCGGCGTGCAGCAGTGGATCTTCGTCCGTGACCCAGCCCGTATCGACCGCGTTCATGAAGATACCATGCTCGGCATAGTCAGGAGCCGACGTGAACGTCATCATGTTCAGCGCCGCCTTGGCCATGTTCGTGTGCGGGTGCTTGTCGGTCTTGGTGAACCGGGCAAATTGCCCTTCCATCGCCGACACGTTGACGATGTGTTTGTCGCGCGACGGGACGCGCATCATCAGCCGCTTGAGTTTGCTGCACAGGATGAACGGCGCGACCGCATTCACGAGCTGCACCTCGAGCATCTCGGGCGCCGGCACGTCCGCGAGCGTGAAGCGCCAGCTATTCATCTCGCGCAGATCGATCTGCTGCAAATCCGCGTCCATCCGTCCGCTCGGGAAAAGCTGGGCTGCGCCGGTCGTCTCGTCATAAGAAAGCGGAACTTGCGACAGCGCAGCCGAGCGCGCGATGCCCGGCGCGAAGCCGTGTGCGTCGTCGGAACCCGCCGCGACGATGCCCGTCTGTTCACCAAAACCGAGCTCGGGAATTTGAGTGAAACGCCCAGAAAATGCCGATTTGCAGGTTTCGTGCTCGGCGAGCAATCGCGCGGCGCGCGCGCTCACGCCTGACAGCGGCCCGAGCTCGAGCTCGAGTAAGTGACGGTAAAATCCAGGTGGACGCCGCACGGTTTGCGCCGCGTTGTTGACCAAGATGTCGAGCCGATCGAGCTTCTGTTCGAGATAGCGCGCAAAGAGTTCGACGCTCGCGCAGTGGCGCAAATCCAAGCCGTGAACTTCGAGCCGCTCGGCAAACGAGTCGTAGTCTGCTTCACGCGCGAAGCGCTCGGCGGCGTCACGCGGGAAACGCGTGGTGACAATCACGAGCGCGCCGGCACGCAGCATCATCAACGCCGCTTGAAAACCGATCTTCACACGTGCGCCGGTGATCAGCGCTACCTTGCCGACCAGCGAAGCGGTTTGAAAACGCTTTCGATAGTTGAACTCGGCGCACTCTTCGCACATCGAGTCGTAGAAAAAATGCAACTTGCGATATTCGGCCTTGCATACGTAACACGCGCGCGGATTTTTGAGCTCGCGCGGCAGCGTGGCGCGCGCAGCACCGGGCAGCGCTGGCGGCGCGTTGTACACAGGCGCTTGACGCGCAACGCGGATCGCCGTTTCAGCGCGTGCCGCGCGGTCGTCGTCGCGCGCGGCTTTCTTCGAATGCCGGCGAAATGCCTTATTTTCGCGCTGTCCTTCGTGCCGCGTGGGTCGCGACAAACGCCCCGCGGCGATCAAGAGCGCGATGCGATCCGATTGCGACAGCGTCACGAGCCGCGTGCGATCGTCGACCAACTGCCGCAAAATCTCGATGCAGCGCGCGAGCTCTTCCGGGGAAAAGTCGGCCATCGTGACTCGGCTCAGCGCAGGACGACTCGGCGCCGGCGCGGCGGCGTCGCGCCGTCACGCGCGGCGTTCGTTTCAGGCGCGCGCTCGGCTTCGCGCGGCGCGTGCGGCCGAGCGCGATCGCGCGAATTCTTTGCGTCTCGCGGGTAACTCGTCACGACGCGACGGCGCGACGCATCGCGCGGCAATCCGCCTTTTGGCGAGTGCTCATGCGCGGCGCCGTGCGGCTTTCGTTCACGCGCCTCGTGCGCCGGCGGCGCGTGCGGCTTTCGCTCACGCGCTTCATGCGCTGGCGCCGCGTGCGGCTTTCGTTCGCGCGCTTCGTGTGCCGGCGGCGCGTGCGGCTTTCGTTCGCGCGGCTCCGCGCTCGTGCGTTCGGGGAATTTTTTGTGGGGTTTTCGCGGTTCTCGCGGCTCGGTAGTCTTGGGACTTTGCGCGCGAGGTTCGGCTGCTTCGGCCGCGTGCGGCACTTCGCTCGACGCGTCGCGTTCAGGACGAATCGTCACGCGCGGGTTCCGCGCGTCCGGCTTACTCGTCGCTTCGGCGAAGCCCGCCGCTACCGGGCCTTTGACGCTCAAACGCGAGAAATCGCGCTCGATTTCGATCGCGCCGATGTCCGAGCCACGCACATTTCCCCAACGGCAAACCATGGCCAAGAGCTTTCGCGCGTCCGCGCCCTGCTGCCCGCCCCACGAAATGCGAAAGGGCACCCAATCGCCACCGTGAGCGGGAGCGCGATCGCGCTGCGCCCGCACCTCGCGACCGCTGAACTCGCGCTCGACTCGACCACGCGAAGCTCGTGCAGGCTCGCGCTCGCGTTCGCGTTCGCGTTCGCGCCCGCGATCGTCGCGCGAACGGCGCTCCGTGTCCAAGTGACGGATCTCGCGCGGCTCGGTCGGACCTAGAACTCGGGCCAGCGAAAGCAAGCGCGCGATCGTGCGCACCTTGTCTTCGCGTTCGGCCAAACGCTCGGCGAGCGCGCGGAGCGGCTCGGAAGCGCCCGACTCGGCTTCTTCGCGTGTCAGCAAATCGAACAAGCGTTGATCGCTCGCGGCGCGAATCTCGGTCGCGCTCGGCACCGGCACGGCGCGAGCCGCCACTTTGGCGCGCTTCAGCAAAATCAGCGTCTTCTGCAACGCGGACGGCGTCACGATCACGATACTGCGACCCTTGCGCCCGGCGCGGCCAGTGCGACCGCTTCGATGCGTGTAGCTATCCGGATCCGTCGGCGGTTCGAGCTGAATCACGAGCGAGATGTCTTGTACATCGATGCCGCGCGCAGCAACGTCCGTCGCGACGAGCACGCGCTGATCGGCGCGTCGAAACGCGCTGAGCGCGCGATCGCGCTCGCGTTGATCCATCTCGCCGGACAGCGCGTTGACCGCAAATCCAGCGTCTGCGAGCCGCTCCGCGATTTCGGCAACGTCCGCCCGCGTGCGCGCGAAGAGCAAGGTTTGCGCTTCGGGATTCGCGAGCAACAGGTTGATCACGGCATCGAGCCGCTGGCGCGGTTCGACCACGTGAATCACGTGTTCGATGTCCGCGTTGGCCGCGCCGAGCCGCGTGCCTTCGACGCGCGCCGGCGTTTTCTGCACGCTGTTTGCCAGCGCTTCGACGTCGCGCGGGAACGTGGCCGAGACGAGGTGCGTGCGTCGCTCGCTCGGAGTCATGGCCAAGATCGCTTCGAGCTCTTCTCGAAAACCGAGGTCGAGCATGCGATCGGCTTCGTCGAGCACGACCGCACCGACCTCGTTCGGCACGACCGAGCCGCGCTTCAAGTGATCGAGCAAACGCCCCGGCGTGCCCACGACGACCGACGGCGCCGCTGCGAGCGCGCGCAGTTCGTCGCGATAAGAAGCGCCGCCGGTGACGCCCGCGACTTTCGCGGACAGCGGCGCGTAGAGCCAGCGCAACTCTTCCACCACTTGCTTCGCAAGTTCGCGCGTCGGCACGATCACGAGTGCGCGCGGATGCGCGAGCTTGTCGCGCAGCGGGCTCGGATCGGCCGCGAGCTCGCGCAACACGAAACCGATTGCCACCGTTTTGCCCGAGCCGGTCTGCGACGTAACGCGCAGATCGCGGCCCGCGAGCGCGGGGTCGAGCACGGCCTTTTGGACCTGCGTGAGCGCGGTGAAACCTTTTGCTGCGATTGCCGCGCCAAGCGCGGGGCCGAGCTGCTCGGCGAAGTCGACCGTGGGCATGTGCGGGCGCTCCGTAGCACTTGTCGAGGGAGCGTGCGTGCGTCTCGCGTAGAGACGCTAAAACTCGCGGCTTTTCGCGTGATCTTCAGCCGCGCTGCTCAGCCAATTTGAAGATCACGAGCCGCCGCATCGGATAAGCGAAGGTGACGAAGACCGCGAAAGTCCCGATGAAGCTCACGAGCTCCGGCGGCAGAAAGACGACTTTGGGCACGAGCCAGCGGAACAAAAAATAGTTCATCAACAGCGTCACCAGCTCGATCACGACGAAGAGCCGAGCTTGCTTCGAAATACTGCCCGCCTGCGCGCGGAACGTGAACGTGCGATTGCCGAAGAACTGCACCGAAGCGCCCGCGCACAGCGCCGGCAACCGTGCCGCGGTCGGCGTCATGCCGACTACGCGGATACAGGTCGTGAACAGCGAAAAATCGACGATGGTCGCCCCGCTTCCGACCACGAGCGCGCGCACGAAACGCCACGCGCGATCCGACCAGCGTTCGACCTGGGCCACTCGTCGATAACCCTGCCACATTCGCGCGCCTTTCGCTGCGATTGCGCGCGGCGACAGCGCCGTTCACCAGAACGTCACACGCCTCAGGCTTCGGGCGGCGCGACCAACGAGCAGCGCGTGAGCGAGCCGTTCAGCGTCTCACTCGCGAGCGTGACGTAGAGCTGGCCGTCCGTGCGCACGAGCTCGAACTTCTCGTTCTTGCCGATTTTGTCCGCGAGCTTGTCGAGGAACTCGGGTTCGATGAGCCAGACTTCGATTGCTTCGAGGCGATGAATCGGGCGCGCGCTCGCTTCGCGCAGCAGCAACGAGAGCTCCACGTGCGTGAACAGCGCGACGCGCGGCGCGGCTTTGCTCGCCTTGTGCAAGCGCTCCGCCGACGGTTGGCCGACGTCGATGAACGCGCGCAGAACGCCGGTCGCGTCGCGCACCGAGAGCGGCGCTTCGTCGGCTGACGAGAGCCCACCTTTGCTGAAGGCAATGCCGTTTTCGTAGGAGAGGCAATAGGCGAGCGTGCGCGTCAGGAGATAGCGCATCGTCTCCGACGGGTGACGCGCGACGCGCAAATCCAAGGCCTCGTACACGCCGCGATCGACGTCCGAGAGCGTGATTTGAAAGTGGTACATCGTCGCGGTCAGGGCCATCGCTCACGACTTTTAGCGCGAAACGCGCGCGCTCGCTGAATTCGTGCAGCGAGCGGCCGGACGCGACGCGGAGCTCGGGACGCGCGACGCGACCGGTGCTAAGGGCGAGCCCCCAAACCAAAGAAAGGCCGACCATTGGGAGCCCGCGGCGGATCGCTCAC
>DASYCL010000477.1:0-2702 GCA_036500245.1 Polyangiaceae bacterium
ATCGTCAGGCGTTTTTGCTTGGGCATACTGTTCGACGCTATGGCGCGCGTCGGCGACCGCTTCGTCGGGCACCGAGTCGCTCACGTCGACCAGCAAAACCGTGCAAACTTTGTGGGTTTCTTCCGAGCGCACCAAGCGTGAAAGGCCGAGCCCGAGCAGCGCCAGAAACGCCACGCGCAAAAGGACCGACAGCACACGCTGCGGCCACGGCAGATCGGCGAGCGAGCGACCGAGCACGAACAAGAGCAGTGGTGTAATGAGCACCACGCCGAGAGCACGCGGGTCGAGTAGCTCGTAGTGAATGCCGTCTTTCACCCAGCGCAGCGCGCCCGCTGCACCAAAGAAATAGTGCCGGTACACGACAAAGAGCGCGACGCCAACGGCGGCGATGAGCGCACCCCACAAGATCCGCGCGCCGCGA
Source organism: Polyangiaceae bacterium (assembly GCA_036500245.1). Classification (GTDB taxonomy): domain Bacteria; phylum Myxococcota_A; class Polyangia; order Polyangiales; family Polyangiaceae; genus PMG-095. Next base: position 422 of record DASYCL010000477.1, read on the forward strand.
GAACTCATACCGTCACCCGGCGGTGATAAGTGATCCACTCGATCACGGACAGCGCGATCACCGCCGCGAGCAGGTACACCCAAACCTCGTGCTTCGAACCCGGTGCGCCGAACTGCACGGCTTGTGCGCGACTCTTACCGAGCGCAAGTTCGGTTGCGGGAGTGATGCTGCTTTCAGCCAAATCCGAGAGGTTTGCAGCGAATTCGCTGCTGACCGCCTCTGAACCAGAACCCGCGACGAGTTTGTAGAACCCGGCTTCCTCGCCCAAATAGATTGCCCGCCCTTCCTTGACGGGCACTGTGTGGTGGATTCCATGCGGGTCGATCACGGTTGCCGAGTCCAGCGAACTCGGCACCGGAATTTGCCAAACGTCGCCGGTGCGAAAGGAAGATACGTAGCTCGTGTCCTCTTCCACGAACGCATTGATCGAGTTCAACACGAAGAGCGGCCACGCGACGCGCAGCACGAGATCGCTGTTCCGCGGATCGAAACCGAGCACGACGAATTTGTGCCCCACACGCGAACCCGAAACCAAAATCGGCCCTTGCTCGCTCGCGCCGAGCACGTGATCGGTTTGAGTCGGCACGAGCGCGTGACCCGTCGCAACCTGCACGTCCCCGAGCGCCAAGAAACGCAAAATCGGACTCTTTTTGTCCCAGGTATCGAAGCCGAAATCCTTGAGCTCACGCCCGAGCTTGAGCGGAGCGCCCTGCTCCGGCGGATTCAAATACAACGCAGCGGCGACGCTGTCCGGCAGCGTGTCCGCCGTGTTGTCCAAAATCGCGACGTCGAAATGTTCGGTTGGGATGGGCTTGCCTGGCGCGACCGTCGTCACGTCGAGGTACTCGTCGAGCAAGAGCGCGGCTTCGAGGTAGGTGTTGCCACGTGACAACAGAAGTACGCGCGCACGACGGCGTTCGGGCATCAAAGCGTATGCGTGGTCGTCCGCCGGCAAATCATCGGCGCTGCCGTCGGCCAGTTTGATTTTGGCTTCGAGCGTGTGATTCGCGCCGGCGAGATCTTGATAAAAGCGCGGCAAGCGCTCGTTCGGACCCAGCGCGAGGCGGCTCACGTCGATGATCGTGCCGTCGCCGAGCAGCGTGAGCTCGATTTGCACGGGCTTGTCGTTCGTATTCGCGACTTCGAGCATCACCTCCGAACGCGACTTATCGAGCGGATAGCGTCGCACCGAGAATTCGGAAATCGCCACGTTTTTGCCGGATTTCCCGATCGGGATGAAGCGCAGCGCGGCATTGCCGAGCTCGATGTGCTTGGCGACTTCGCTCAGATCGCCGAGCACGCCGTCGCTCACGACGACGATTTCTGCTTTCGGCAGCCCGCGCAAACTATCGACCGCGAACGACAGACCACGCTCGAGATCCGCGCGCGTGTCCGTTGCGCTGAGCGCATCGATCGCCGGATCGAGCTCGGTCACGTCCGAGCTCATCGTCGAAAGCGGACTCGGTAACGATCCCATTTCCACGATCAGCGCGCGGTCCGCGCTGCCGAGGCCATGCACCAATTTCCGCACCTCGGCTTTAGCGGCTTCTACGCGACTCGGCTTCACGTCGATCGCTTTCATCGACGCACTCCCATCGACCAGCACGACGAGGTGTCGTCCATCGAAGATCGAGGTCTTCGGTTTGGGATCGCCCAGCGCAAAAATCAACAGCGCGAGTAGCGCGAGCTGGAACAACAGCGAGAGCAAGCGGCGTAGCTTCGAGAACAGCTCGGTCGCTTCGCGATCCCGAAAAACAGCGTCCCAGATCCGGGCAAATGGCACCGGAACCGGCCGCCGGCGCAGCTTCAAAATGTAGAGCCCGATCGTGATCGCGCCCGCGACCGCCGCGATGGTCAGGAGTTCTGCGAGTGGCAAACCGGCGAAGATCATCAGCGCAAAAACCCTCCGCGCCGGAACACCCGCAGCACGAGCTCCTCGAACGGTGTGTTCACGTCCGCCGGAAAGTAGGGCACCTGCTTCTGCGCACAGAAGCGTTCGATGCTGGCGCGATAGTCGGCAGCGGCCCGTTCCATCTTGTCGAGCATGCTCTCGGTGACGGTGAGCTCGCGCTCTTCACCGGTTTCGCAATCGTAGATGCGCACATCACCCTTCAGCGCGGGCCGCGATTCCGCCGGGTCGATGATCTCGACCACGTACGGCTCGAATTTGTTGAAGCGCAGCATGTTGATGCCCGCTTCGAAGCCCGCCGGGTCGTACATGTCGCTGAAGAGCACCGCGAGGCCACGGCGCTTGTGCTGCGCAACGAACGTCTTGAGCGCG
>DASYCL010000478.1:0-9672 GCA_036500245.1 Polyangiaceae bacterium
CTTCCGCGGATCGTCACGATAAACGGCCTCGAGCTCGGTCAGCGCGGCAATGAGCCGTTCGACGTTTTCCGCCGAGCGATCGTGGACGACGTCGATGTCCTGCGTGTTGATCGGCACTCGCTGCAGCACCGCGGCGACTCCGCCCACGACGATGAACGCGACTTGGTGCCGCGTCAGGACTTCGATTACCTTAAGGAATCGATTTTCCACGCGGCCTGACGCTTTCGGCGAACTCGAGCATCTCTTCGAGCATCTCCAGGCATTCGAGCGGCGTGAGCTTCAAGAACGAACGCGTGAGCGTGCGGTCGACGCCGTTTTCGTCGTAGTCCTCGGGCGGAGGCTCGAACGAATCGCTGTCAGGCTCCATGAACTCAGTTTAGCAGACGCGCCGCCACTCGCGACCGCGCGCGAGATCTGATGAAATAGGACGTGACCGTTCTTCGCGTCTCTTGTTTCTTCTTTTCGCGCCGGAGCGCGCGCGAAGGCTGGCAGTCGAATTCCCGGGAGTAAAACAAAGCCTCTAGTTCGCGGGGCTGATCACGGTTCTCGAACGAGAGGCGAGTAACGAGAACTGACCGCACAGGCGCCCGTCGCGTTGCTAGACGCGCGAGCGGCCAAGCGCTGATTCGCACGCAGGGCCCAAAAAAACAAAGACGTGATGAACGTCACAAGTAAAAAACGAAGCCCAAACTCAGAAAGTCAGTCTTGCCGCCGCGCCGCCACTTTCGCGGCCGACGTATGGGATCACGTGGAACGTGCCCTTCGGCGGCAGGTGGCTTTTGACTGATGCGGCTTTCGAGGGCGCGGTGCTCGTGTCGTCGCTGCTCGTGAGTAGGACGATGCCAGTCACGCCGAGCGTGACGGCGACGCCGAAAGCCATGTCCGAGATCAGCGCGTTGCGTTCCGTGCTGTCGGCGTTGCCCGTGGTCGGGTTGCTGTCGTAGTCGCTCTTCGACTGCAATGCTTTGACGCCGAAGATGGTGCCGACGATCGCGCCGCCCGTGGCGATGCCCAAGGTGACGTATGCGGGCACTTTACTGTGCTCGGCGGGCGGCGCGGGCGGCGGCGGCGGAGCCGGCGCGACTTCGGGTTGCGGCGGTGCTTCGGGCGCGGGCGCGACGTGCTGCGCGAGGTCGATTTTTTGTTCGGTCTTGCTGCCGCCTTTGACGTCGAGGTCGACCTCTTTGACGTCGAAGCCGGGCGCGGCGAGGCTGAGTTTGTGGGGACCGGGCGCGAGTTTCAGCGTGATCGGCAGCGGGCCCGCTTGGGCGACGCCGTCGACCTTGAGCTGCGCGCCGATTGCGGCGCTGCTGACCGTCACTTCGCCGACTTGGCCGGCTTTGAGCGTGGCCACGCGCGTTTGCGCGTCGCCCTGCTTTTCGTCACCGAGACGACTCACGTTCGGATCGGCCAGGAGCGCTTCGTAGGCTTTGATCGCCTCTTCCGTCTTGCCTTGTTGGTCGAGTGCCTTGGCCGACCAGTACGCCGCGGCCGGTGTCGGGATCAGTTCGAGTGCCTTCTGGAAACTCGTGTAAGCGCCGGCGAAGTCGTTCGCCGCGTAGGCTTTTTCGCCCTCAGTGTAGGCCTTGCGCGCGCCATCGCGCGTCTTCTTGTCCGGTCCGGCCGACTTCGCGGTGTCTGCGGCGGCGGGCTTCGCTTTGGCATCGGCTGCGGCGGCGTTCGACGAAAATGCTGTGACGGCGAGGGCCGTCAGCGCGGGCAGCGCGGTCAGCAGGGCGAGACGGGAAAATGGCGCAAAGGGGGTGGAACGTCGCATGATGCCTCCGCCGCCCGGGAGCCCAGTGCGGCCCTAAGAGCCTAATCCGCTCTGGATGCCGGGGACAAGCCCCGGTTTCGCTATAGTCTCCGCTGGGCGGCTTCGATTTATCCTTCTCTAGCGACCTCTAGCGACATTTGGACCGCGCTTTTTTTTGTCACCCTCGAGCTGACTGTTCCCGTTTCCCGATACCCGTTCATGCCCGATCGCGATGAACCCTGACCTGCCGAACGATCACGAGCCCGCGCCGGGGGCAGCTCCGGATGCGCCGGACGATGGCGCGCACGTGAGCGCCGTGCCGAAGCGTCGCACTTTGCCGCCGCCCGAGTGGCAAGGGCACGAAGGGCCGCGCTCGGCGGCATCACTCGCCTTGCAACGCTACGAGCTCGATTTGCCGGTGCCGCATCGCGTTGGACCGCGCGCGGAGCTCGCTTCGCTCGCCGCGCGGTTGTCGGCAGCGAGTGCCAGCGGTGACGGCGAACGGGAACGCGTCGCCGCCGCTTCGCTGTCGCGCGCGCTCGCGGCGCGTGGCACCGAGCTTGAGCTCGCGACGCGCTACGCGCGCCGCTCACTCTTATTGGGCGAAGATCCGGTGCTGCGTGAAGAGCTTGCCGGTTGGTTCGCGAGCCTCGGCGAGCCGTCGCTGGCGGCCGCCACCTTGCGACCGCTGCTCGCCGGTAAAAAGGGCGCGGACGCCGCCGCGCTCCACTCGCGGCTCGCGGTGCTGCTCGGCCGGGCCGGGGACGCCGAGGGTCAGCGCGAGGCTTTGACGCAGGCTGCGGCGGAAAATCCTGCCGAATCTCAGCCGCTCGAGCTGATCGGCGCGATCGGCGCCTGGGCGCCGGAAGTCGTGCCTGGGCAAACCGGGGCGCACTCCTACCTCGAAGCAGCCGAGCGTCGCGATCGGCTCGGCGAGCGCTCGAGCGCGTTCGAGAATTTGCTGCGCGCCTACGAGATGGCGCCGGATTTTGCGCCCGCCGCCGAGCGCTTGGCCACGATCCTCACGCTGCGCGGCCGCGCCGGCGCAGCCGACGAAGTGCGCCGCGGACACGCCCGCGCGCTCGGGGACGCGGGTCGCGCCGTGCATTTGCAACGCATGCGCTCCGCAATCACCGATGGCGATTTGCCGCGCGCGCTCGGCGCCGCGTTCGATGCCCGCGTCGAAGCCGAAGTCGATCTGAAGAGCGTGCTCTCGGCGATCGAGCGCAAAGAAGGCGCGCCGCTCGCCAGCGACATCGGTTTCGACGAGCTGCTCGAGCGCACCGGTTTGCACGAGCTCCTCGCGGCGCGGCTCGAGCTCGCGAGCGAGCTGCTCGCGGGCCGCGAACGCGCGCGCGTTCGGCTCACGCTCGGCCGGCTCTACGCGGGGCCGCTCGGCCGCCTCGATCGCGCGGTCGACGCTTGGATCGAAGCGCTCGTGGCCGACCCCGGGAACCTCGAGGCCAAGACTTTTCTGCGCAATCACGGCAGCGCGACGCGCGACCAAGCGCCGCTCGTCGAAGCCTTGATCCGCGTCGGTGAGAGCGGCAGCGGTCCCGAGCGCGCGGCGTGCTTGCGCGAGCTGGCGATTTTGGCCGAGGAGCGCCTCGCCGATCCGGGGCTCGCCAGCTGGGCGATCGAGCGCGTGCTGGAGCAGGAGTCGGACGAAAGCTTAATCGCGACGCGCGAACGCCTCGCGCCGCGGCTCAGCGCGCAGAACGAAGCTTTGGAGAGCGCCGAGCGCGAGCTCGAACGCGTGAACGGCGGCGATCGCGTCGAATTTTTGTCGGGCGTGGCTGCGCTGTTGCAAGGTCGCCCGGATCGCGCCGAACGATTGAGCGTCGTGCTGCGCGAGTTGTGTCAGCTCGCGCCGGGCGATCGCTCATACCAGGCTGCGCTCGAACGCGTGCTCATGCGCAAAGGGCGCTACGCGGAGCTCGAAAACGAGCTCGAGCGTTTGAGCGAACGCGCGGGTTCGGTCGTGGAGCGCGCGCGGCTCGCGTTGCTCCGCGCGAACGTGCGCCGGCGTCGCGGCGATCTGGACGGCGCGCTCGCCGATCTCGCGCCGTTGATCGACGAATCAGGGTCGCACGTCACGGCTTGGAGTTTGGCGCTGTTGCTCGCGGCGCAGCGGGGCTCAGCGCTGGTGCATGCGCGCGCCCTCTTGCGCGTCGCGGCGCAACTCGCGCCGCCGTTCCGCGCGATCTTGAGCAGTGTCGCGGCCGAAGATTTGTTGGGGGTGGGGGAGCTCTCGGCGGCACGCGCCGCCGCGGATCAGGCATGCCACGCCGATCCGTCGCTGGCGCGGCCCGTCGCAGCACGCGCGCGCGTCGGTCTGGTCACGAACGATCGCTGGGGCGCCGAAGCGATGGAACGAGCGATGGGCGTGATCGTGCCGCGCGCGGAGCTGTGCCGCGCGCTCGCCACGACTTACGAAGCGCTCGGCGAACCGCTCTTGTCGATGGCCTTCACGCAGCGTTTGATCGCGCTCCGCCCCGGTGATCTCGAAGCCGCGCGCGCGCGGCTCGAGCGTGTCACCCAGGCGGGCGACGGCTCGCGGCTCGCTGACGCGCTGGCTTGGCTCTTGTCGCAGCCCGAGCCGCTGGAAGGCCTTTCGGATCTATTGGATACGGCCTTGCGCGCGCTCGCCAAGCTCGACCCGGCTCGCGCTGGCGGCCTAGCGCGTCGCGCGCTCGACGTGGTCGGTCCGCGCGCGCCCGCGCTGCGCAACGCGGTGCTCGCCGTGGCCGACGCAACCGGCGAACGCGGGCTCGGCATCGCCGCGATCGAGCGCTTTTTGGCGGCGGGCTCTGCCGGCGCGGAGCGCCCCGAGTTGCTCCTCGATTTGGCGCGCCGGCGCCGCGCGTCGGGTGACGCCGATGGTTCCGCGCGCGCTCTCTTGCGCGCCGTGCGCGAAGGCGCGCCCGCAGCCGCGGTGCTCGCCGAACTCGACGTCGCGCCGCCGACGAAGACTTCCGACGGCGAACTCTCGCTGCTCGAAGCGCGCGCCGAAGCGCTGAGCGGCTCGCTCGATGCCGACCAGGCCGGCACCGCGCTTGCGTGGCGCGAAGTCGGCGCGGCGCATTTCGATTTTGCCTCCGATATGCCGCGCGCGGTGCGCGCCTGGGAGCGCGCGATTGGGCTCAATCCCGAGCGCGGCGTCGAATGCTTCGCCGCGGATTTGGTTTCCTTCGCTGGCCCGGACGGCGCGCTGCCCGCGCTGCTCGAGCTCAGCGAACGCCGTTCGTCGCCCGGCGAAAAAGCGCGCGTGCTGGCCGTCGCCTCCACGATTGCGCTTCACGCGGGTAAGAACGAGGTCGCGTTTCAGGTCGCCGCGCGGGCGCTCGAGCTCGACCCTTCGCGCGCGGACGTCTTGGCCGTGGCCGAGCGCAGCGCGAGCGACGAACAAGTTCCGGCGCTCGAACGCTTGTATCAGCAGCTCTCTGACGCCGCGCTCGGGCCCTACGGCGAACGCGCCGTGCACTATCGAGCCGCGCGCCAGCTCGAAAAGCGCAACGCGATCGAGCGCGCGCTTTCGCACGCCGTGCATGCCTTCGAAGCCGTGCCTTCCGAAGGCGTCGCGTTCGTGATCATGGCGCGCCTCGCTGAGCGCTCGGCGCAGGGCGCGGAAGTGGTGCGCGCAATCGAGCGCGTTGCGTTGAAACACGCTGCGCCCGAGGCGCGCGCGTCCTGGCTGCGCCGCGCCGCGCTGTTTGCCGGCTCGAGCGAAGAAGGCAAGCGCCAGCGCGTGGATGTGCTGCTCCGCGCGCTCAGCGTGCGGCCTGAAGTCGATCTGGTGCATTCGCTGTCCGACGCACTGCGCGAACTGCTCTCCACGGCGATCGACGATCGCGAGATCTTGGAGTTGCGCTTCGACCGCGCGCTCGTTTCGCTGCTACCGAAGGTGGACGGTCCCGAGGGCGCGCGCATCGCGATTGCCTGCGCGCTGGCCGCCCTGCGCACCTTCGGCACGGCGCGCGTCGCTTTGTCCGCGCTCGAACGCGCGGTGCAGTCCGACGGCGACCTGGAAGAGTTCGCGCAACTGTTCGATGATGCGCCTGCGCTGTCTGCGGATCCCCAGAGCGAGGATTTCGTCAAGCGCATGGTCGAGCTTTCGGGGCAAAAGTTCGGTGGCGCGGGTCCGACCGTGCTCGATCTCGCGGCGCGCATCGCCGCCGCGCTCGCCGATCGTCCCGCCGAAGCACGGCTCTTGGTCGCCGCGGCCAAAAAAGATCCGGAAAACGTCGAGCTGGTCCGGCGCGCGGAGGCGAGCGCGCGTGCACTCGGGGACGCCGAGTTGCTCGAAGCCGTGCTCGACGCGGTGCCCGCGCGCGAGCGCGTGGACGCGCTCCTCACCATTGCTGGGGCCGCCGACAAAAACCAAGATAGCGAGGGCGCGATCGCCGCCCTCCGCCGCGCTCGCGGGATCGAGGGCTTGAGCCAAGAAGCGCGGCGCATCGTGTTCGAGCGCCTGTGCGATGTTCTGCGCCGCACGGATCGGCGCGATGAACTCGAGCTCACGCTCGAGGCCGAGCTCAGCTCGGATGACTTGAGCCTCGATGAGCGGCTCAAGGTCGGCGGCGAACTCGCGGCCGTGATCGGCGCGCGCGGCGAGCCCGAGCGCGCGCTACAAGTCCTGCGGCCGCTCATCGCCGAGCGCCCGGACGATCCGACGCTGCTCAATGACGTCATTTCGTTGGCTCGGCAAGCGGGCGACAAAGAGCGCCAAATCGAGGCGCTGGCGCGCCTGGCGGATGTGACGCGGGACGCGAACGAACGCCTCGGGCTGCTGCGCCAAGTGGCCCAATTCTTGGACGAGAGCGGCGACGAAGCGACTGCACTTTCGCGCTGGAAAGAGATCCTCGAGCTCGAGCCGAACGACATGGGCGCGCTCGGCGCGCTCGAACGAGATGCCGAGCACCGCGGCGACTACGAAGCGCTGGTTGCGTTCCTCGCGCGTCGCGCGTCGCTCGCGAGCATGGTCGACGACGTGCGCCGCATTCGCTTGCGGCGCGCCACGGTGCTCGAACAACGGCTCGGTCGCGCTGACGAAGCGCGCGGCGAGCTCGAAGCGTTGACCGCCGCAACGGGCGACAACTTGAGCGTGTTGCGCGTGCTGGCCGACCTCAACGAGCGGCTCGACGCGCCGCTGCGCGCTGCGCCGCTCTGGCTACGCGCCAGCGCGATCGCGCAGGATCGCGTGGAGGCCGCGGATTTGTCGCGCCGCGCGTGCGAAGCCTACTTGAACGGCAGTGACGTCGATTCCGCTTGGCGCGTGCTCGAAGGCATGGGCGCCTGGGCGCAATCGCCGAAATTGCTCGAGCTCGTGGTCGAGGTCGAACGCCGCCGCAATAACCCGCAAGCATTGTCCGAGGCGCTCGATGAGCTCGCGACCGCGTCCGCGGCTTCGGAAGAGCAGCGCGCGAGTTGGCTCGTGGAAGCGGCGCAAGCTTCGCTGTCGGCGGGCACGCCGGATCTCGCGCTTTCACAAGCCACACGCGCTGCGCGCATCGCGCCGCGTTCGCCGCCGGCGCAATTGCTCGCGCGTCAACTCGAATACCTCAGCCACGGCCCGGGCGACATCGCCGACGCGCGCGTCACGATCGCCGAGTTGAACGGAATCCAAGGCACGCTCGAAGTCGATCAGGCCGAATTGCGCTCATTCCTTTTGGCCGAAGCGCTCGACATCGCGTTCGGCGGTGGCGCGGGCGAAAGCGAGCTCGAGCGAACCTGGACCGAAATTGGCGAGCGTCCGCTCGTTGCGCTCGGTTTGGCCGAACGCAAAGCCGAGAGCGAGCCGAACGGCGCGCTCCGCCTGTTCGACATCGCGCTCGGCGGCGATTTGCGCGGCCTGCGCTCGCGCGGCAAAACCGCGCTGCGCGCCGCGGAAGCTGCGTATCAAATCGGCAATCAGGAGCGCGCGCGCGGCTACCTCGCGATCGCGAGCAGTGAGCCGGAGACCCGCGACGAAGCGCGCCAGGCGAGCCTGCGCCATCGCCCGGCGCGCGAGCAGACCTCGACCTTGCTCTCGCGCGAGGATCCGGAAGATGGCTCCGTGCTGACCGCGCGCGGGCTCGGCACGCCCGAGCCAGCACCGGTGCGCACTTTGCTCTCGTCGGATGCGACGGAAGTGGCCGCAGTGGCGGCGGCCGACCTCGCCTCGCGTGGCAATGACGGAGTCGTGCAGCAAAGCGCGCCCGCACTCGAAGAGAGCTGGGCAGCGGGAGCAATGCGTCAAGCGACGCCCGCGCCGCGGCCCGCGGCGTCGAGCGCGCCGGCGCCGAATACAGCCGCGCCGCCCAGCCCGACGTATGACAAACCTACGCCGGCAAGTTTGGCGGGCACGCGCCCGAACGTGTCGGGTCGCTACTCGCTGTCGCCGCCGACGGAGGAAGTGATTGCGCCCGCGCCACGCCCGCAGAGCATTCGTCCGCAGCCGACGCAAAGCGTGCGCCCGGCGACACCGACGCTGAACGTTTCCGAGTCGGCTCAGCAAGCGGCGACGTCCGCGCAGCGTGTGCCCGAAGAGCCAGCAGCAGTGGCGATCGCGAGCTTGCGCGAGCAGCCGATCGTGCCCGTGGTGAGCGTGCCGCAACCGCCGTCACCACGGCAGCAAGAAGGCGTGCGCCAGAGCGGCTATTTCCCGGCTGCGACCGCCGGCGAATCGGCGCTGTTTCAAGCGCTCAGCGAGGGTTCGCTCGAAGCGGGCATCGAACTCGTGAAGGAGCTCGAAAATCGCACCAGCCGCACCCAAGATTTGGTGATGGTGTGCCGACGAGTCGCGCTGCTTTCGCCGGGCGATGCTTGGGCCGTCGGCAAATTGCACGAGGCCGCGCTCGCGGATCGCAACTTCACGTACGCGCGGGCGGTCGAGCACGTGCTTGCGTTGCTCATGCCGGGCCGGCAGCGCGTCGAACCGCCGCCGCTCGCCGATCAAGTGGAGCAGCCGGACGCGGTGCGCGCGATGCTCTTCCGCGACACGGTGAGTCCAGTGCAAGAAGCGCTGGCGATCGTCTGGGAGGGCGCCGAACACGTGTTCCGGCGTGATGTGAGCACTTACGGCGTGACCGGGATGGAGCGCGTCCAGATCGGCGCGCAGACGCCGCTCGCGCGGGTCTACGCCGGCGCGGCGCGCGCGCTCGCGCTCACGCGCACGCCGCTGTTCCAGCGCCGGAGCGCGGGCGCAATTACCGTGAATTTGGCGCTCTTATCGCCGCCTGCGGTGATCTTGTCGGGCGACGTGCGTCAGGAAACACCCGAGCTACGCTTCCACCTCGGTGCCATGCTAGCCGCGACGATCCCACAATATGCGCTCTTGTTCGGCTCACCGGAGTCGCAGGCGCGCGCGGTGCTCAAGGGTTTGGGGTTTGCATTCGGGCCGCCGCGCCAAACCAAATCCAGCGGCGTGTTGAACCTGGCCGAGATTCTGTGGGAGAGCATCCCCGCGCGCTTTCAACGCCGCTTGCGCGAGTTGTGCGATCGCCCCGAGGAGCTCGATTACGATAGCGCGCTTGCCGCTTCGCGGATCGCGGTGCGGCGAGCCGGGCTGTTCGTCGCGGGGGATCTGGGCGTCGCGCTGAGTGAAGCCGCGGCGGACGACGGCGTGTCGCGCGAGCAGCTACGCGCGCCCAACGCCTTGGCCGAGCTCAGCCGCAACGCGCCCGCCTTGCGCAGCCTGCTCACGCTCGCGCTCAGCCCCGAATATGCCGAGACGCGCTGGCAATTCGGCTCGCGCCATGGCACCAACCGCTAGTCGAAAACGCCGTGAACCGTCGGCCAGAGCCACCCCCCCAAAAAATGAACGCGACTCGCCTGTCGCGGTTCGGCCGGCTTCACTCGGCCATTTCGCCCGTTTTTCGCTTGGCACGTCAGTCGCTAGCGTGGCTCGTGATCATGACTTCGGTCACGAGCTGCAT
>DASYCL010000479.1:0-4016 GCA_036500245.1 Polyangiaceae bacterium
TGGCTCAACGGCGGCATGGCGAACGGCTATCAAGTCGTCGGCATGCAGGAACTCTACGACACCGTGCGCGGAACCGGCGCGAACAACGTCGTGATCGCGGGCGGGCTCAGTTACGCGTTCGACTTGAGCGGTGTCGGCAGCACGCCGATCCAGGGCTACAACATCATGTACGCGACGCACCCGTACAAGCCACAAGATGCCACGCCGCGCTGGGAGGGCTCGTTCGGGTACCTCGCGACGCGCGACATTGCACCCGTGATCGCGACCGAGTTCGGCGATACCACCGCTTCGACCTGCACCGGCGCTTGGGATTCGACGCTGATCGCGTTTTGCGATCAGCACAAGATCAACTGGACCGCGTGGGCTTGGTATCCAACCAATCCCCCGGGTTGCAGTTTCCCGTCCCTGATCTCCGACTGGAGCGCGACGCCGAGCGTGCAGGGCACGGCCGTGAAAGCCGCACTCGCGGCCTATCCTTCGAGTCCCGGCGGCAACCCGGACGCAGGCACCATGGTCGGAAGCGGTGGATCAGGGGGCGACGCCGGGACGGGCGAAGCCGATGCCGGCGGTGATTCAGGCCTCAGCCCGGCTTGCGCCGCCTTGAGCGCGTGCTGCGATAAGTTGTCCGATTCAGCGCACGCAACCGCGGATTGCCAGGCCACTATGACTGCCTCAAAGAGCGATTCTGATTGTACCGCTCAAGCCGACACGTTTTGCCCCTCAACACCGCATAGCTGCGCCGACCTGGACGCCTGCTGCGCCGCAATCCAGCCGGGAATCATCAAAGACGGGTGCACGGCCGACGATTCCTCCGCGAGTTCGAACGATGATATTTGCAGCTACTTCTATGTTCGGTACTGCGAGTGACTCCGCGCATTCGATCGCAGCAGGCAGCGAGTGCAAACGCTCCGGTCTGCCTAACGCGAGCGGCGCTACTCAGTGACTCGTCGGCCAGCGTGAGCGTGCGCCGGCGATTGCGGCATTGACCGTGGCTTTGGCGGGTCCGCCGATCAGCGAGCGCCGCTCCACTGCGGCCGCCGGATCGAGCGCGAGCGCCAGCTGCGGCCCAGTGAGCGAAGGGTGAGCTGCGACGAGCACCGTCTCGGGTAGCTCTCCGATTTGCACGTTGCGCGTCTCCGCTTCGCGCACGAGCGCGCCGACGACGTGATGCGCCTCCCGAAATGGCAAGCCACGTTCCACTAGGAAATCAGCCAAATCCGTGGCGCAGAGGTGACCTGAGTCGAGCGCCTGCGCGAGCCGCGCGGCGTTGAACTGGGCGCTCGCGATCGCGCCGGTCAGCGCGTGCACGCTCACGATCGCGCACTCGAACGCATCGAAGATCGGACGCTTGTCCTCCTGCAGATCGCGGCCGTAGCCGAAGCCGAGGCTCTTTTCCAAAACCAAGAGCGATGTCACGCAGCCGATCAAGCGCGCGCACTTCCCACGCACCAGCTCGGCGACATCGGGATTTTTCTTTTGCGGCATCATCGACGAGCTGGTCGAGAATGCGTCGCTCAGCGTGATGAAACCGAACTCCTGCGTCGACCAGAGCACGATCTCTTCGCCGATGCGCGAGAGGTGCACGCCCAAAATCGAGAGCGCGGCTGCGACCTCCATCAAGAAATCGCGGCTCGCGGTGGCGTCGATCGAGTTGCGCATCGGCGCGTCGAAGCCGAGTGCGCGCGCAACGCCTTCGCGATCGAGCGGAAAACCCGTGCCCGCAACCGCGCCCGCGCCGAGCGGCGATTCGTTCAAGCGCACCAGCGCATCCGCCAAGCGGCCGCGATCGCGCCACAAAAGTTCCTGCCACGCCATCAAGTGATGCGAGAGCCGGCTCGGCTGAGCACGCTGCAAATGCGTGTAAGCCGGCATCAGCACGTCGATCTCGGACTCGGCGCGGCGGAGGATCGCCGCGGCCAAATCGTCGATCGCGATCAGCATTTCTTCGCAGCGGCGCCGCGTCCAAAGCCGGATATCGGTCGCGATTTGGTCGTTGCGCGAGCGCCCGGTGTGCAGCTTACCACCGACGGGGCCGGTGATTTCGCGGAGGCGCGCCTCGATGTTCATGTGCACGTCTTCTTTTTTGCGATCCCAAACGAACTCGCCGCGTTCGATCTCGCCTTTGATGCGCTGTAGCCCCGTGACGATCGCCACGACCTCGTCTTCCCTGAGCACGCCGGCGCGCCCCAAGCCCTCAGCATGCGCGATCGAACCCGCGATGTCCTCGCGCCACAATTCCCAGTCGATGTCGACGCTGGTGTTGAGTCGTTCCATCGCCGCGTCGATCGCGTCCGGGAGCCGACCACCTCGTGCAACCGTCATTGTCTCTACCTCGAGCTTTCGTGCAATTGACGAGCGGACTCTACAGGAAAGCGATCCGGATCGCCGCCCCGAAATGCGCCGAAATCAGCCCGCGCTCAGGGTCACGGGCTCGGCACGACGCGGCGCGAGAAATCGTCGATCACGCGCTCGAGCTCGGCGCACAAATCGCGCGTCGCGTCCTCGATGGCTTTCATCGCCGATTCAGCGGCACGCCGGCGCAGCTCGCGTTCGCCGTGCTCTTTGCCGATCGTTGCCACCATCGGCGCGGCGAGCAGAAACAAGCCGCCGACCACGACGTTCGCGAATAGCGCACCGAGCCCGATCGCCAGGCTCGCGACCACACTCGCGTCGAGGGCGAACGTGCTCACGTCGAGCGACGGGCGCGCAAGGCGCGAATCCGGTCCGGCGCTCGAAGCCGGCGCCGCGTCTGCTTTTGTTTTGGAGAGCGCGCGGCGAGACAGAGCATCGAGCGCGCCGCGCACTTCTTCGCTCTCGCGCGTGGCCCAGTCGCGAAACGTATGTTCGAGGAACGGCGCGAAGTGCTGGCGAATTTCCGAGCCAGTCGCGGACTCGAGCGCGGCCGGCAAGCGAAAACCGAGCTCACGGCAGAATCCGTGGCCATCGGCGCGCACGAGTTCCTTCAAGCGCAGAAGCTCGCTCGAAACGTCTTCGGCGCAGGACACAGGCGCATCCTTCGCGTACTCGCCCGCCGACGATTCGATCACTAACCGACGACCTTGATGAAGTCGTGCACGCGCTCGTCCACTTCGTTCATGCCGAGTCCGCCGGGACCGAGCGCGGCGTGGCGGCGAAAGAGCTCGCTCTCGGCGAACGCTTGCAACGCGAGCACGCGCTTCGGCAGCCACGGATGGCTGGAAAATACTTCGCTGTAACGGCCCAAGCTGCCCTTTGCTTCTTGATGTTGCTCGAGGAACGCCTCGATGTTGAGCTCTTCGTAGAGCTTCTGTGATCCGAGCGCGAGCTTGGTCAGCGCGCGCAGCGAAGGTTCGAGCTCGCCGGCGCAGAGCGCGCCCGCGCGATCGCAGGTCACTTCCGCGCGACGCGACCAGGCGCGCAGCGAGAGCAACGCCGGCAGCGCCAAGTTGCGCAGCAAGATCCCCGCGACGTTCGTGAGGTAGTGGAGCGCGGTCAAATAGACGACGTGATTGTTGTGAATGTGGCCGCACTCGTGGCCGATCACGCTGAGCAATTCCGAGTCGCTGAAATGGTCCATCAGCGCGGAGTTCACCAGGATGAAGGCATCTTCGTTCGTGCCATAGGTGGCCGCGTTGAGGTGCGGATTGGAGACGACGTAGACCGTCGGCACCGGGATGCCGAGTGTCTCGGCGCAGCGCTCCGCAAGCGCGTGCACGCGCGGAAATTGGCGCGGGCCGATTTTTACCGCGTGACCCAAGAGCTCCGCCTTGCCCACATTTTTGAACGTGCGCACGGCCGCAGCGACCGCGAGCTCGACCGGCTTCAGCCGCTCGAACGTGGCGCGCGTGTTGCGATCGGAGATGTAGGCGTAGGCATGTTCGTTGCCAAGCACGCTGCCCGGGCGACGACTCGCTCGCTCGCGCACGAAAGCTCGAAAATCGAAGTCGCCGAGGGTCGCCACGCGCGGTCAGGTTAGCACCGCGGGCTGCGCCGAGCACCGCGACGCGACGCGACGCGCAGGAGCACCCCAAAAACAA
>DASYCL010000480.1:0-7880 GCA_036500245.1 Polyangiaceae bacterium
TCCAAGACACTCGGTGTCGTCAGTTTCGACACCACACTCTACGGACCGGCGTCCACTCTGTTCGGCATCCAACAAGCCGCGCACGATGTCGGCTATGCGGTGAGCATCGCCAGCCTGCGCTCGCTCAACCGCGACACGGTGCTATCCGCGATCCAGCAGCTCCGCGATCAAGGCGTGGACGGAGTCGCGGTCATCGCACCGCTGCGTGCCGGCGTCGACGCGCTGCGACACGTGAGGCCGGACTTCGCGGTCGTCGCCGTAGAAGCTGGGCCCGACGCTTCGATTCCGGTTGCCACCGTCGACCAGAAAGCGGGCGCTGCGGCGGCGACCCAACACCTGTTGAACCTGGGGCACAAAACCGTCTGGCATTTGGCCGGTCCAACTGACTGGAAGGAGGCGGAAGATCGCATTGAAGGCTGGAAATCTACGCTAAAGGCGGCCGGCGCGCGCGTGCCTGCGCTGCTTCGAGGCGACTGGACGGCACGGTCCGGCTACGAAGCTGCGCAAAGCCTATTGCAGATCGACGAGCTCACCGCGGTGCTGGTGGGTAACGATCAGATGGCGCTCGGGCTCTTGCGTCGGTTGCACGAAGTCGGGCGCAAGGTGCCGGGCGATTTGAGCGTCGTCGGCTTCGACGATATTCCGGAAGCCGCCTACTTCACGCCTCCGCTCACCACGGTGCGCCAGGACTTCGCGGAGTTGGGGCGGCGCTGCCTGCATGCGCTACTCGATCGCATCGCCGGCAACACGGAGCCGGTGCGCGTGGTCGTCGCGCCCGAGCTGGTCGTGCGCGCCTCGACCGATCGCGCTCCGAAGAGATGAGCGCGCGCTTCGCGTGCAGCACGCCGCAGCTCAACTGGCCCACGGAAACGATTGTGAGATCGAAATTTTGAGCTCGGCATTCAATCGCGCGGCGGGCGCACGCAGCGAAACGGCCGCGCTCGCAGTAAGCGCCTCGCCGCGCTGCGACCATGACGTCGCGCGCGAGCCGCGACGCTGGAAAGTCGTGAGACTCATTGTAAAAAGCGAAGCCCACCTTGTCTAATGTTCGTGGTGGGCATTGTGAACGTTCACATCTGTGATACCCTGGGGGCGAGGCAGGCGCATGAGAACCACGCTTTCGACGCATTTGTTCGCGGTGGCCACGCTGGCGGCGGTCGCGTTTGGCACTAGCGACTGTCGGCATGGCGCGGCCAAGCCCGTCAAGCTCGCGTTCGTGACCAACAACACGAGTTCGTTCTGGAAGCTCGCCTCCGCGGGGGTCCACAAGTACGAGCAAGAGAGCAAAGTCCAAGTGGATGTCAAGCTTCCGCCCAACGGCACGCTCGACGAACAGAACCAGATCCTCCAAAACCTGACCAGCCAAGGTTACGACGCGATCGCCGTCAGCGCGATCGCGCCCGCGGATCAGCTCACCGAGTTCAACGACATCGCGGCGCGCACCAAGCTCATCACCTTCGACTCGGACGCGGCCAAGTCGAACCGCTTGCTCTACATCGGCACCAACAACTACGCGGCGGGCAAAGCGCTGGGCGACGAGATCGTGAAGCTCTTACCGAGCGGCGGCAAGATCGCCGTCTTCGTGGGCACGTTCGCGGCCGACAACGCGGCTCAACGCGAGAAAGGGATCGAAGACGCAATCGCGGGCCACGGGATCGAAGTCGTGGACAAGCGCGAGGACAACACGGATCGCGCCCGAGCGCGCTCGAACGTGGAGGACATCGTCAACGCGCGCCACGATCTCAACCTGGTGGTCGGGCTCTGGAACTACAACGGTTCTGCGATCGCCGCGGCGCTGGAAGGGCTCGGCAAGAAGGGCAAAGTGCTCGCCGCAGTGTTCGACGAAGACGAAGGCACGCTCGACGGCATTGCGAACGGCACGATTCAAGTCACGGTCGTGCAAAGACCCTTCATGTTTGGCTATTTGGCGAGCAAGTGGATGCACGACCTGGCCACCAAAGGCGATGCGACCAAGGCAGCTCTGCCGCCGGGACATATCATCGACACCGGCGTCGAAGTGATCAATCAAGGCAACCTCAAGCAGTTTAGGGACAAGCTCGCCGAGATGATAAAATCGGGCTAGGTGCACCGAGCACCCTCGAGGAGATGAGCTTGGTCCCCGCAGCAGAGCCCGCTCGAGCCGATTCGCCGAAAGCGCGCGCGCCGCTCCTATCGATGCGCGGGATCGAAAAGCGTTTTCCCGGCGTGCTCGCATTGTCCGGCGTATCGCTCGATGTCCACGCGGGCGAAGTGCTGGCACTGATGGGCGAGAACGGCGCGGGCAAGAGCACGCTCATGAAGGTGCTCGGCGGCGTACTCGAGCCGGATGCAGGTGAAATCGCGATCGACGGCGCGCCGGTTGTCTTCGACGGTGTGCGGAGCGCAAGGCGGCACGGGATCGCGCTGATTCATCAAGAGCTGATGCTCGCGCCGAACCTCGATATCGCTTCCAACATGTTTCTGGGCAACGAGCGTAAGCGCACGCTGCTCCAGCCGATCGCGCGCGAGGAGATGAACCGTCGCTCCGCCGCGTTGCTCGAGCGGATTGGGCTCGCGCTGCCGCCGACCACGCTGGTCTCGGCGTTGACCACCGGGC
Organism: Polyangiaceae bacterium; assembly: GCA_036500245.1. GTDB lineage: Bacteria > Myxococcota_A > Polyangia > Polyangiales > Polyangiaceae > PMG-095. The sequence continues at coordinate 2,597 of DASYCL010000480.1, forward strand.
AACAGCAGCTGGTCGAAGTCGCGAAAGCGCTCTCGGTGGAGTCCCGCGTGATCGTGATGGACGAGCCGACATCGTCTTTGGCCGCCGCCGAATCCGAACAGCTGTTCGCGATCGTGCGCCAGTTGCGCGCCGACGGCATCGGCATCGTCTACATCTCTCACCGAATGGAAGAAGTGCTCACGCTCGCCGATCGCGTCAGCGTCATGCGCGACGGCCGCAACGCGGGTGAGCTTTCACGCGCCGAAGCGAGCTACGAAAAGATCGTGGCGTTGATGGTCGGCCGCGAGCTCTCCGGCAGCTATTTCCCGGCTAAATCGGCCGAAAAATCCGGCACTGTGCTGCTCGAAGTGAACGACTTGCTCGTTCCGGGCGCGCCTTCCGGCGTGAGCTTCAGCGCGCGGCGCGGTGAGATCTTGGGTTTCGCGGGCTTGGTCGGCTCGGGGCGCACGGAGCTGATGGAAACGCTCTTCGGCGTCGCGCCGGCTCGCGCCGGCGGCATGCTGCTCGAGGGCGAACCGTTTGCGCCGCGCCGTCCGCGCGACGCGATCGCGCGCGGCGTCTACCTCGTGCCCGAAGATCGAAAGCGGCACGGCTTGGTCTTGCCGATGTCCGTCGCGGAGAACGCTTCGCTGCCGAGCATCGCCGAGCGCGCGCGATTCGGGCTGGTCGATCGCAGCGGTGACAATCGACTCGCCGAGCAAGAAGTTTCGCGCTTGCGCATCAAAACGCCGAGCATTCAGCAGCAAGTGATCACGCTGTCCGGCGGCAATCAGCAGAAGATCGTGATCGGTAAGTGGCTCGCGATGAACCCCAAGGTCCTGATTTTGGATGAGCCCACGCGCGGCATCGACGTCGGCGCCAAGGCGGAGATTTACCGCCACATGGCGGAGCTCGCGTCGCAAGGTATCGCGATCTTGATGGTGAGCTCGGACATGGAAGAGGTGATTGGAATGAGCGACCGAGTGATCGTCATGCACGAGCGGCGCTTGAAAGGCGTGCTGACGCGCGCCGAGCTCACGCAAGAGCGGATCGCGTCGCTGATGACCGGGCAACTCGAGGCGGGAGCCACGGCGGCGTCATGAGGCGAGAATTCGGCATGTTCGCGGCGCTCGTCGTCGCCTGCGTAGTGCTCGGCATTTCGAATCCCGATTTCGTCGGCCAGTCGAATGTCGTCAATACGCTCCGTCAGATCTCGATGCTGGGCATCTTCTCGCTCGGTAGCGCGTTCGTGATCATCACCGGTGGCATCGATCTCTCGGTGGGCTCGATGATCGGCTTGACGGGCGTGATCATCGCCAAAGTTTCGTCGCACGAAAGCGGCGGGCTCGGCCACAGCTTGGCGTTCGGGATCGCGGTTGCGCTCGGCGTGGCGTTATTGATTGGGCTCGTACAGGGACTTTTGATCACGCGACTCAAGCTGCAGCCGTTCATCGTCACGCTCGGCGGCATGTTGCTGATCCGCGGCGTGTCGCAGACCGTGGTGGAAGGCGCGACGCTGAGCCTCGGCAGATCGCCGCTGTTGCGGCTGGCCAACGGAGGCTTGGGTTCGATTCACGGCGATCCGTTGATTCCGTATCCCGTGCTGATGTTCCTGGCGGCTATCGCGATCGCGACCTATCTCCTGCACTTCAGTGTGTTCGGCCGTTACGTCTACGCCATCGGAGGCAATCGCGACGCGGCGGAGTACTCGGGCATCGACGTGCGCAAGGTCGAGACGCTCACCTACGTCATTTCGGCGGGTCTTGCTGGAGTGGCAGGCATCACGTACGCCGCGTACATCGGCCAAATGTCGCAGCAAGTGGGCGTGGCTTACGAGCTCTACGCGATCGCGGCGGTGGTGCTCGGTGGCTGTTCGCTGCGCGGCGGCGAAGGCACCGTGCTCGGCATCGTGATCGGCTCAGCGATGATGCGCGTGATCGACAACGGCATCAATATGTTCCAGATCCCATACGAGGATCGGGATGGCATCCCGCGTTTGTGGCGGCTCAACCCGAACTGGACTTTCATCATCGTCGGTGCCGTGATCTTGCTCGCGGTGGTGCTCGATCAAGTCGTGCACCTGGTGCAAGCCGCGCGCCGCTTGCGCGCCGCGCCACCGTCGCGTGCGCCGGTGGAAGCACCACCTACGCGCGTCCCTCAGTAGCCAATTTACCTGCTTCGCACTTTCACGATCGGCGCGGGCAGCAAACCGCTGCCGCGCGGGCGCTCCAGCTTGGACGCGCGTTGTGGCGTGCACCGTATCCGGCGGACCTCGTGTTCTTCGAGGCTACCTCGACTTTGTACGACGCGAGAAATCAGCGCGTCACGGCGTCGTGACGCGTCCAACCATGAATCTCGAGCAACGCCTGCACGCGCGCTCGCACATCGTCTCGAATCTCGCGCACGCGTTCGACCGGCTTTCCTTTTGGATCTTCGAGCGGCCAGTCGTCGCGCTTTAGTCCGGGGACGACGGGACATTGCTCGCCGCAGCCCATCGTGACGAGGAGCTGTGCTTGACGTGCCAGCTCATCGTTTAGCTTTTGCGGTTTCTGTTGCGACAGATCGATCCCGACCTCGCGCATCGCTTCGAGCACTTCGGGGTGGACGCGCGCTGCCGGCTCCGTGCCAGCCGAGATCGCGCGCGCTTGGTTCGAGTCGACCAGGGCGTTGAACCACGCCGCGGCCATTTGGGACCGTCCCGCGTTGTGGATGCAGGCGAAGATAACCGTGTTCATTGAAGCTCCTCTGATGAAGCGGCGCGGTCGACGACGCGAGTGGCGACCGCGGGCAAATTGGGAACTAGCCAGCGGAAGAGTGCGGTCGCCGCAGCCGCGCCAGCGAGTTGCGCGACGACGAAACCTGGCGCGTCCGCTGGGCGAATGCCGGCGAAGGTATCGCTCGCAGCTCGAGCCAGCGTCACGGCAGGATTAGCGAACGAAGTGGATGCAGTAAACCAGTATGCGGCAGTGATGTAAGCGCCCACGGCGAAAGGGACCGCGCCAGCACGACGCCGGACACAACCCCAGATCACGCAGAGCAACCCGAAGGTCGCGACGAATTCACTGACTAGCTGAGCGACGCCGGAACGTTCGTGGTGCGAGGCGAAGAACAACGCGGGCTCCTTGAACATGATGTGCGCGACAGCGACGCCTGCGAACGCTCCAGCAACCTGCGCCGCCACGTAGATCGGAACCTCACGCCACGGCAGTCCTCTTTGGCTGGCGTCAGCGAGTGTGACGGCTGGGTTGAAGTGCGCCCCAGATACCGGCCCGAACGTAAGAATGAGCGCGACCAGTCCGGCGCCGGTCGCGATCGTGTTTGCCAACAGGGCGATCGCGACGTTCCCGCCGGCCAGGCGCTCGCCCATGATTCCGGAGCCGACGACCGTCGCCAAGAGCAGCGCGGTTCCGATGCACTCGGCCGTAGCCTTCCTCAACAACATCCGCTCTTCTTGCCAATTTGCTGAGGGGCGCTCTCGGCAGCCAAGCTGGTCGGCGCGCAGCACGCTGCCGTGGCTTTGGTTGCATCGCCGTGCATGACAGCGGCCTCGCCCTTCACCACGAATACCTCCCACATGTTGCCGTCCGGATCTTCGGTCCAGACCTTGTCTTGAAGCGCGTAGCAACAGCTCGTATTTTCTTCCGTGAAGGTTTCGAGGCCAGCGTCTTTGAACCGTGTCCACGCCGCCGCCACGTCCTCCGTGGACGCGACTTGGATCCCGAAGTGACTCGCGTTCACGCCGGTTCGCGGCCCTTCTTGCATCGTGAGGTTGAGTGACGGCGCGAGTAGATCGAACTTGGCGTAGCCTGGTCGCCGCTTCGAAGCGGCGACGCCGAAAACCTTCTCGTAGAACGCGACAGAGGCGTCGATCTTCGAGACGTTGAGCGAAATGTGCGGCTTGATGATGTTCATCTTATCCTTCCAAGATATTCGAAATATTTAGCCAAAAAAAGCTCAACAGCAGGAGTTCTTGCCGCCTCGTTTGCAGCAGTCTTCCCAGAGGTAGTCCGTCAATGTTCGCAGCGACGAGTAGTCCGCGGCGTAAAACAGAAACGTTCCTTCCGAGCGGCTCGAAAGTACGCCCGCGTCCCCCAGGCGCTTCAGGTGGTGACTCAGCGTTGAGGCTGGCAAGTCGACGTGGCTTTGGATCTCTCCGGCGGCCACACCTTCCGCGCCAGCTTGCACGACGAATCGCAGGATTTTCAGGCGAACCGGGTGCCCGAGCGCGCTCAGCTGTTCAGCGTGGCGCTCAAGCTTCGAAGTCATCCCCTGTTTCTAACTTTTTCGAAATAGCTGCGCAAGCAAATATTTCGAAAATTGTCGAAGCGGGACGAGGGCGCCGCAGCGCGCTGACCGTTGCTCGATGGACCAGGCTTGTGGAACCACGCCGTGTTGCGTGTCAGTGGGATGTGAGTCGCACGATCAATGTGCGAAAATCACCGGCGCTGTGCTGGCGGGATGCACCGCGCCGGACGGCGGCATCAAGTCGCCGTGCATGCTGAATTGCTTGCCGTAGAAGGCTCACACCACAGCGTGGTGAGGGTGCCGCGCGTCAGTTTCGCTCTTGGGGTGCGCGCTAGCTGCTCCAAGAGTATCCGATCGCGAACTGTAGCCGGGGCAACACGCCGGTCGTCGATACCGAAGGCACGACTAAGGGCTGCTCGAGCTCCGTCCCCTCGACTTTGCATTCCGTGATGGAGCGTTGGATTTGAGCCCCGACACCCAAGCCGATGACGACTCCCCGTGGCGACAGCCACTGATAGCCGACATCGCCCGCCAGGCCGTACAGGGTGCCTTGGCGCGTCGATCGGAATTCCTCACAAGAGTGCGAAAACGATCCTGCGAGCACTGAAAGACCGACGAAGATTCCGGAAAGATGGGAGCTGTAGCGCCTGAGCCCGAACTCGCCGAATACCCCGCCGTCCAAAGCCAGCTCGTAGGATGGCGTGAAATTCAGGGCTAGTTTCTCGGATAACGTCAGCTCGAACGTCGCGCCCACCCGATACAAACTCAAGAGCGATACCGGGTCGAGCTCCAGCGCGAAGCCAGTGGGATGACTGCCGTCCGTGGCATCTGGTGCCGCGGCACGGTTCTCGGTGATTTCGGCGAACTGAACGGGAAACAAGCCGACCATCCTAGTAGACGTGGGGGGCGGCGCGCTCCAATCTGGAATCGGTTGCAGCAGGACAGCGTTGCCGCAGTGGCACACTGGCGCTTGGCACAGTTCGGAGCATAAATAGCGCCACTTCGCATTCATGCGCGTGGCATGGCGCTTGCTGCGTCAAAGGAATGCGAAGTCTACTCC
>DASYCL010000481.1:0-2341 GCA_036500245.1 Polyangiaceae bacterium
GCACTTGATGCTCGTTGACGACCACGGCACACAGCACAAGGTGTTCCTGCTCGAGCCGCGTGAGACAATCTGCCTCGTCGGCTCGAACATGACGGATCTTTCGCTCAGCTCGACGCCCGTGCCCACGGCGGATCAGCCGCAGCACTTGATCAGCGCCCAGCTCGAACAGTTCGATTTCGGTGCCGTCCTCGTGCTCAAAAACCACTTTTCTCAGTCTTTCGAGTACCGCGCGCTGATCAAGCGCCCAGGCAGCGACCCCGAACACACCAGCGTGTGCAGCGTGATGGCGAACCTGAGCGGCCTGGAACATTGGCCGGACTCACTCGAGCTCGTCGGCATCGGGGATTTCACGGCGACGGCCGACAGCGCGCCGCGCTGTCGCTGAATTGATCCGCGGCCCCCTCGTCATTGCCCCCGAGCGGTCCTAAGCTCCGCCAGCTGCGATTGATCCACTGAATTGAGGAGGCGAATCATGAGCAAGATTTCGGTTTTGGGATCCGGCATGGTCGGTGAAGCGCTCGCCAACGGCTTTTTGAAGCACGGCCACGACGTGCTGCGCGCGAGCCGCGAGCCGAGCAAGCTCGACGCTTGGAAGAGCGGCGCGGGCGCCAAGGCAAAAACGGGCACGTTCGCGGAGGGCGCTACGTTCGGCGACATCCTCGTGCTCGCCGTCAAAGGCACCGCGGCCGAATCGGTGCTCGATCTGTGCGGCATCGATGCGCTCGCCAACAAGATCATCCTGGATACGACGAACCCAATCGCCGACGCGCCACCGGAGCACGGCGTCCTGCGCTTTTACACCGACCTCAATCAATCCCTGATGGAGAAGCTTCAAAAGAAGGCCGCCCGCGCACGCTTCGTGAAGGCGTTTTCATGCGTCGGCAGCGCGTTCATGGTCAATCCGTCGTTCCCCGGCGGTCCGCCCACCATGTTCATCTGCGGCAACGACGACGCAGCCAAGGCCGAAACCAAAAAGCTCCTCGATCAATTCGGCTGGGACACCGCCGACATGGGCACCGCCGAAGCCGCGCGCGCAATCGAACCCCTCTGCATGCTCTGGTGCATCCCCGGCCTGAGCGGCGGCAGCTGGACGCACGCGTTCAAGTTGCTCAGGATGTGAGGCGTCCCGTTCGGAAAGACAAACCGATGAAAGACGAGAACTCGACCCAAGTTGAACCCTCTGCGGAATCGCTCGCCGAGCTGCCGGAAGTGGATTTCTCGAGAGCCATTCGTCCGAATCGGCTAGCGAACCTGCGCGGAGACTTCCGACAAGCGGTCTTTCTCGACAAGGAGCTGTGGGATCACTTCGGAAGCGAAGAGCGCGTGCTTGAAGCGTTGCGAATGCTCGTCTCGCTGGCGGAGAAGAGCTCGCGGGTCGCCTAGAGGCCATCTGCCGCGCCGAAGGATTTTCGGTTTCGGTGATCTGCACCCGGAAGAGCTGCTATGGCTTCGATGTGCGTGAGCCGTAGCGCACTGCGTAGGCTTCATTCGGTTAGGCGCTTCGAGCGCAAAATGAAACCGTCCGCGCGGACCTCCGCACGTGCATCGCTGTCGTGCTGCAGCTCGTTGACCCCGATCAACCGGCGTCGCAGCGGGTTGAAGCGCTCGATGCGCTGCAGGAGATCATCGAGCGAAGCGCGTGAAGGGCCCCGGAACCTGCTGCGAACTCCCCCCGAAAGTGGTCCGAATTGGCGAATCCGCCCGGCGAAGCAGCTTTCAACGCGACTTCGGGGCGATTTCCGAGTCACTTTGAAGCCGTTTCGCTCTTTGCGCGCGCTCAGCACCAGCGTTAAGCTTTGGTCATGTCCTCGCCCAGCACCAAGCCCGCAGAGCCCGTGAACACGGTGCTGGCTGCGCTCGCCGCGGCCGAGTACGACGACGAGCCGCTCACCGCCGAAGACCTCGAGGCGATCGAGGAAGGGCGCAAGGCTGCGCGCCGTGGCGAGCTTGTGCCGCATGAAGAAGTGCGGAAGCAGTGGCTCGCTGACAAGTGAGCCTGAGGATTCTCTGGGCGCCACGCGCCGCGAAAGAACGGGATGGGCTCGACGGTGTTGCCCGCGCGCGGGTGATTGCCGCGATCGAGCGCTTGGCCGAAACGGGGGCTGGCGACGTGAAAGCGCTCAAGGGCAGCCCGGGCATGTATCGCCTCCGCGTGGGTGACTGGCGTGTGGTGTTCGCGCTCGACAGCGCGCGGACGGATCTAGTCGTGGAGCGCGTGGCGCATCGGCGTGAGGTGTATCGGGGATAGCACGGTTGAGGGCTGAGAGCTTGGAAGCGATGAGTCTGCGCCGGGAGACCTACGATCGATAGGCAGCTTCGTGAGGTTCGGCGCGATCGCTCG
>DASYCL010000482.1:0-7979 GCA_036500245.1 Polyangiaceae bacterium
CGTGCGCTGGCGTACGCCTACGCGCACACGAATGACGTGAAGGGCATGCGTCGCGTGCTGAAGAAGCTGGTGCAGATCGACGTCCGGCTGCTCGGCGGCTTCATGATGAAGCGAACTCATCCGCTGCTCCAAAAAGAAGCCAAGAAAGTGGCGGAGCAGAGCGGCATGGTGCCGCGCAAGATGGTCGTGCAGCGCCGCGCATGAGTGGCGTTCGGCGTTAGAGCCCGGCGAGCGTCGCTTTGCCGACTGGGCGCAGCGTAATTTCGGGCAAGAGCTCGGCATAAGAAACGACGCGAGCTTCGCGCAGATCGAGCTCGAGCAATTTACGCACGAAGCGACGAATGTCCGGCTGCGTGAGCACGATTGGCGGCGCGTCGTTTTCGCGTGGCAATGCGCGGCGAACCGCCGCGACGATGTCCCGCGCCGCGGCGGGGGCGAGCGTGAGGAAACTGCCGGCGGGCGTGCGCGAGATCGCGCCTCTGACGGCTTCCTCGATTTGCGGCTCGAGCAAAATGACCGAAAGATCGCGCGAGCCTTGAGTGAGCGCATGGGTCAGCGCACGGCGCAGCTGCGAGCGCACGAATTCAGCCAGATTCAAGGGATCTCGCTCGGTGTTGCCGACCAAGGCCAGGGCTTCGAGGATCGCGCGGAGATCGCGGATGTTGACGCGCTCTTCAGCCAATCGGCGGAGCACGTCCGCGAGCAGGGTAACCGTGATCGGCTTGGGCACGACTTGCCGCACGGTGGCCGGCGCGATTTGCTCGAGCTCGTCCAACAACGTTTGCGTCTCGGCGATGCCCAAGAAATCGACCGAGCGGTTTTGCAGCACCGACAACGCTTGCGCCACGACGTACTCGGCGATGCTCGAATCGGTGACTTCGCTCGGAATGATGAACACGCGCGCGGGCACCTCGTGGATCGATAAGAGCACGTGCCGGCTCGGCAACTGATCGTTCGCGAGCAGGCGCCCAGCTGGCAAAGGCACGCCGTATTCGCGGAAAATGATTTCCCGCACCGCGCTGATCGCCGAGCGTAAGCCGGGCCGGCGCACTTCGTTGCCGCGAATGTCGTCGTCTTCGAACGCGGCCAAATCGCTTGCGACTTCGAGGCCCCACGGCGTGACCACGGGCACGAAACGCAGCTCGCTCGAGCCGGGAGCGCGCCGCTGCGTGGGTTCGCTGAGCGTGACCTCCTTGGTCGAGCGCAGGGTTTTCGCGCGGGCACGCGAGCCCAGAAAAAGTAGGCCGCCGATCACCAAAAAAGGCAGCGTGGGCAAACCCGGCACGAGCGAGAGCAAGAGCACGAAGAAGCTCGCGACTCGGAGCGCTTGTGGTTGCCCGAACAGCTGCGACGCGAGCTCGGCGCCAAGCGGCGTGTCGGCTTCTTCGCTGGCGACGCGCGTGACGAGCACGCCGGCGCCGGTCGCGATCACGAGCGCGGGGATTTGTGTGACCAAACCGTCGCCGATGGTGAGCAGGCCGTAGCGTTTCAGCGCGGCGACCGGCTCGAGCCCTTTTTGCCCGATGCCGATCGCGAGGCCGCCCAAGATATTGACCAACGTGATCAAGAGCGACGCGATCACGTCGCCTTTGACGAACTTCATGGCGCCATCCATGGCGCCGTAAAATTGGCTTTCGCGGACCAAGGAGCGGCGGCGAGCGCGGGCTTCGGCTCCGTCGATCGCGCCGGAGCGGAGCTCCGCGTCGATCGCCATTTGTTTGCCGGGCATCGCGTCGAGGGCAAACCGCGCGCCGACTTCGGCTACGCGCTCGCTGCCCTTCGCGATCACGATGAATTGAATGATCGTGAGAATCAGAAAGATCACCGCGCCGACTACGTAGTTGCCGCGCACGACGAACGTGCCGAACGCGCGGATCACTTCCCCGGCGTTGGCTTGCAGCAAAATCAAGCGCGTGGAAGAGACGTTGAGCGCGAGGCGAATCAACGTCGTGATCAAGAGCAAGGTGGGGAAGGATGCGATTTTGAGCGCTTCGCTGACGTAGAGCGAAACCAGCAAAATCACGACCGAAGCCGCCAAATTCGAGGCGAGTAGCAGATCCAAGAGCCAAGTCGGCAGCGGCACGACCATCAGCCCGACCACTGCGATCACGAGGCCGGCCAGCACCGCGTCCGCGGCGCTGAAGCGCGGTTTCGGGCGAACCAAATTCAAGCTCGGAGACGGATTGTTCATGGCTCTCGCGTGTCCAGCTCAGCTCGGCGAAGTGAAGAGGCCGACGACGGCCGTGTAGAGTTGGAGCGACGGTTCGGCCGAATGCGGCGCGATCTCGAAGCTCGAGAACGAGCCGAGCCACGGAATCTCACCGAAACGCGCTTTGAGCAGGCGTAAATCGCTGTCTGGGTTTTTATAGAGCGACACGCCGCGACCCGCGCAGTTGAGGCAAATGCCGAAGCGCGGCGCGGCGCCCGCCGATTCGCGCGAGAGTTCGCGCGTGCGCATTTCGAAATCCGCGCGCGCCGCGCTCGGATCCCGCACCGCAAACGCCATGCGCATGCCAGCGCGCACTTCTTCGGACACGATCAGCCCGTGCCGTGTGGGATCGACACCTTGCACCGCGCGCAACAGGAGCGGCGGACGCACGCCGTCTTCGCCTGCTTCGGTCGCCAGCGCGACGAATACCAGTGGTTGATCGACGAGTGCGTGAGCCACGGCGCTGAGCACTTCCAAGGCGGGTTCGCCTCCGATACGCAGCACCATTGGCCCGCTCGCTTCCGTGATTTCGCGCAGCGGCATCAAAAGCCGACACGCGGGCGACGCCTTGACGAGCGGACGCGGCAAGCCTCGAATCGTCAATGCGCCGCCGGGGCCGTGGCTCAGCGCGCCGCTCGCGTCGATCGCGAACACATCGCTGTCGGACAACGTGCCGGCGCCGATGATGTGCGTCGCTTTGAGGCCATGCAGTGCCTCGAGCGTGTGGGGCTGCAAGCCATTCGGGCGCAAAAATACGAGCGCGGTTTCGGTGCGCTGCGCCGGATTGCGCTCGGCGAGCTCCCGGCCGACCCCGATGCAAAGCTCAGCCCCGGCTTCAGGGCGAACCCAGGCGTCCGTCGCGCCGCCGAGCCAAACTAGCGCCGCCGCTGCGGACTCGCCTTCGACCTCGCCGCGTTCCGTGATGACGCCCGAGCCTGATGCCGCCAGAACTGGAAAACCGAGCTGCGCGCGCCCGAGCCCTTCGGCAATCGACTGGAGCTTGGTCGCCATCCCGCCCGCAGTGACGACAAGCCCACCGGCCGGGCGCCCAAGATTCGAAGCCAATTCGCGCACGGCGTTGACGAGCCGCGTCGGACTTTCTCCGCGCACGAGCACGCTCGCTGCCGTGGCCCTCATGGCGGCACCTTATTTCCGAGCTCGACCGCCGGCAAGCGAAACGCGATTCCGGGCGCCGGAGGCGGGCACGAGGAGCTCAACATGGTGTCCGTCAAAGCTCACGCTTCCGTCCGCGCGCGACTTTACCTAACCTGGGTCGCGAATGTCCGTCGTGCCCGAGCCCTATACGATGCGTTCCTATGGGGGCACGGACATCGGCCGTCGGCGCTCGGTGAACGAAGACGCCTACCTCTGTGACGACGAGCTCGGGCTCTGGGTCGTCGCCGACGGGATGGGCGGACATGCCGCGGGTGAAGTCGCGAGCCAAGAGTCGATCGACACGATCCACGGCATGGTCAAGCGCGGCAAACGCACGCTCGACCTCGACGGCTCGTTCAGTGAAGAGAAAGCGCGCGCCGCGTGCCGTTTGCTCGAAGGCGCCGTGCAAGCGGCGACCTACATCTTGTTCGCGATGGCGGAGCTCGACCGCGGCAAGGCCGGCATGGGCACGACGATCAGCGCCATGATGCGCTTCGGCGATAGCCTCGTGCTCGGCCAAGTCGGCGACAGTCGCATTTACCGTGTGCGCACGGGCGACGCGTTACAGCTCACGGAAGATCACACACTTATCGCGTGGCAGCTCAAGCAAGGCATCATCACCCCAGATCAAGCGCGCGTGAGCAAGCAGCGCAACGTGATCACGCGCGCGGTCGGCAGCCGCGACTATGTGCAAGTAGATACGAGCGTTTGGGAGACCGGAATTGGAGACTCGTATCTACTGTGCAGCGACGGCCTGCACGGTTACCTAAAACCCGAAGAAATCCCGTCCATGATAGCGGACGGCGGGCACTTTGCCGTTGAACGCTTCGTCCAACTCGCGAACGCGCGCGGCGGCAAAGACAACATCACGGCCGTCGTCGTGGAAGTCTCCTGAGATTCACCGCCAAGGCGCCAAGGGAACGCGGAGATCGCCGAGCGGGATTTGGGGTTTTACCTTGGGCGGCGCGCCTCGACGTTCAAGCGGCAAATGCCGACTGGGTTCGGCGCTGCCCGAGCGCATGCTTCGCGTCGCGACTCAATCCGAGTTTCGACGATGACGCAGCACGACGCGATCCGCTGAACCCCAAATTTTGGCGACCTCGGCCGATCTCAGCGCCTTGGCGGTCGACTCTCTCCATGGGTCAGTGAAGCGGCGCGGGCTACCAGCGCGGGCTTTGCCGTCTGTGCTGAACCCAGAATTGTTGGCCCGAGTTGGGCGTTTTGGTTACCGAGGTGTGAAGGACGCACAGTCCGGAATTGGAGCAGCCTCGATGAAAGCCACACGCGTCGGAGTCCTGATGGGCGGTTCTTCTGCGGAGCGAGAAATCTCGCTGCGTTCAGGGCAAGCGGTGGTTAGCGCTTTGACCGGCCTGGGCTACGACGTGAGCGAAGTGGTGCTCGGCAGCGGCGCGGATGCGCTGCGAGAAATTGCGCAGGCGGAGCTCGATGTCGCGTTCTTGGCCTTGCACGGCCGGCTCGGCGAAGACGGCTGCGTGCAAGGCGTGCTCGAGTTGCTCGGCGTGCCGTACACGGGCTCGAACGTGCTTTCGAGTGCGCTCGCGATGGACAAGCTGAAGGCCAAAGAGCTGTTTCGACTGCACAACGTGCCGACGCCGCCGTACTACGTGTTCGGCGCGGAACATTCGGCGGCCGATCTCGAGGAAGTGCACGGCTCGTTCGGCTTTCCCGTGATCGTCAAGCCGCGCCGCGAAGGCTCGAGCCTCGGCGTGACCAAGGCGCACAATTTGAGCGAGCTCGCGCAAGCGATCGAAGGCGCGCTCGCGTTCGACTCGAGCGTGCTCGTGGAGCGGTTCATCGAAGCCAAAGAGGTCGCGGTGGGCATCCTCGACGGCCGCGTGCTCGGCGCGATCGAGATTGCGCCGAAGAGCGGCGTGTATGACTTTCAATCGAAGTACACGCCGGGCATGACGGACTACTACATGCCGGCGCGTTTGCCGGCCGCGCGCTATCGCGGCGTCTTGAATCTAGCCGAGCGCGCGGCGCAAGCGCTCGACACGAGCGGCGCGGTGCGCGTCGATTTGCTGGTGACCGAAGGTCAAAACGAGTACGTGCTGGAAGTGAACACGCTGCCCGGCATGACCGAAACCAGCCTCTTGCCGAAGATCGCGAACGCTGCTGGTTTCGGCTTCGCCGAGCTGTGCGAAGCGATTTTGGAGCGCGCCACGCTGCACACGGGTTCGCCGCGCCGCGCCGCCGAAGCCGCGCCGATCATGGCGGTACCGTTTACGGCCGACGCCACGGCTGCCGAAGAGCAGAGCGTGGTCGTGAGCCGCCGCCGTCAGGGCGAGGGCGCGCGCGCACAGCGATCGCGCACGGCCTGATTGTAGCTCTGCGTCCAAGTCACGACGTTCTCGCGCGGATCCTTGGGCGGCAGGAACACGTAGCGCGCCGCGTCTGCGCGCGCTCGGTCGGCTTGGCTCGGATTCAGTGCGAGCCCGACGATGCCAAGGCCGAAGCCGGCGAGCACCAAGCCGCCGCCGATGCCCGCTTCGGTGCCGTCGATGTCTTGTTGTTGACCGATCGTGCCGTCGCTTTCGCGCGTGTCTTTGGTTTTGAACGACGACACGAATAGCGCCGTGCCGACGCCGATTGCGATGATGCCGGCCGCGCCGAGACCGGCCGCGCCCCAGCGATTCGAGTCGTAGGAACGCACGATGTCCGCGTGATCCGCGAATGTCGGTGAGAGCCGGCCCAGGTCGTCGCTGAGGCTCGGAATCGACACCGGCTTGCGCTCGCCCAAATGATAGAGCCCAACGCCATCGTCGCGTGGAGTCGCCACTTTGCCGGATGGCTCGACGAACTCTGCGCGCGTCGGCGCGACCACGAGCCATTCGCGCTTTTCACAGGCCGTCTTCGGCGTGCCGGTCGGGGTCGGGAATTCGCCGTCCAATCGCGTCACGGTCGACGCGCAGCTCGTCGTGAAGATCAGCAGCGCGCCGCAGGTAGCCCTCATCTTGCTGCCGAATAACACGAGTGCTTCGGGTCGTCACCGCTGCCGTGCTGCGACGCGCGCGAAAACAGCTGAAATGCTAGGGGACGAGCATCGCGCCGACCGCGGTGTCGTCGTGATAGCGGTGCAGATCGGCGACCAAATCCTCGCGCGCCGACCAGGGCAGGACGTTGCCCCGCGGCGTGGCGTATTCGAGGTAGAGATTTTCATCGGTCGAAACCATGCGTTCGACGGGTTCATCGGCGGCGCGCGCCTGATCGGCCAAGAAGTGATCGAGCCCGGCGTCGCTGACGAGCACGTCGTCGAGCAGACTGAGCAGCGGGCGCTGATGCGGGATCGTGGCCGCGACGCGCGGCGTCCGTTCGAGCGCCTCGATCCGCGCGCGCGACGTCACGAGCGGCGCATCGGACGCGACCAAGATGCCCTGTCCGCCGCCGTAAAATAACGTCACGTGCGCGAATTCGTGGCGCAGCGTGTTCAGGATCGTCGCAAAGTCGTGCGGCAGCACGTGGTGCAACTGCACCCATTGCTGGAAGACCGCGTTCGGTTTCATGCGCTGATGCACCAGTCCGTAAAACTCTTTGCTGTACAGGCTCGCCGCGCCAGAAAACCAAATGCTCGACAGCTCCATGCTGACGAGATCGTATTTTTGATCTTCGACGAGCAGGAAATTGCGGCCGTCGGCGTGATGGATCGTGACGCGCGGATCTTCGATCGCGCCGAGGTTCGGCCCGGTGAAGTAAGTGCGCGCCGCGTACAAGATCGACGGCGAGATCTCGGCCACGTCGATCTTTTGCCAGGAATAACCGGCGAGCGTGCCGAGTGTGGTGCCGGTGCCGAGCCCGATCACGAGCAAGTCCCGATAGTCCTTGACGAAGAGTGAGGGGTAATGCGCGAAGAAGCGCTGCGCGTTCATTTCCCAGCCGGTATTGCCTTGGAATTTGCCGTTCGTGTAGAGCGTGCGCACGCCATTGCCGTCGGTGACGGTCGTCACGCCGCCGTGCACGTCTTCGCGCATCATCAAGATCGCGTCGGGTGCGTGATAGCCGTCGAAGTAGACGTTGATGCCGCTCGTGAGCATCGCCAAGTCCCAGCGCGGCGCGACCAGGGCAGCGAGCGTCGTCAGCGCTACGGCAGCGAACACGGCGCGGCGCATTTTGCCTTTGACCCAAGCCGAAACGAGCAGCGCTGAAAGTGCGAACACGAGAGCAATCGCGATCAGGGAACGCTGAGAACCGAGCCACGGTAGGATCACGTAGCCCATCAAGAGCGAGCCGAGCACGGCGCCGATGGTGTTCACTGCCGTCAAGCGGCCGACCCAGCGCCCGACGTGCGCGTAGCGAGCCGCACGTTGCAAAAGCAGCGGGAAGGTGAGCCCCATCAGCGTGGTCGGGATCACGAGCATCACGAACGAGGCGACTCCGCGCGTCGCTTCACGCGCCGCGAACGAGGTCAGCTTTTCGCCGGTGTTGTCGAAAAAGTAGGGCAGCTTGTCCCACGCGGGAAGCGTCAATGCGAGCCCGAGGCCGCTCAGCGCGAGCCCGAGTGGGAGCGCGGCATCTGCAAACTTTGCCTGCACCCAAGACGCGCGCGAGGCCCCCACAAATAAACAGCTCAAAAATGCCGCTAAAATCAAACCAAAGG
>DASYCL010000483.1:0-8920 GCA_036500245.1 Polyangiaceae bacterium
CCAGTCGCGCCGCCATCGCGCGCGCCCTCGGCGCCGCAACCACCGCGTGCAGGCGCTCAGGCGTCCCGTGCGCCGGCCGCGCCCGCTGCGGCGACGAAATCTTCCCCTACTGCCGCAGCGCCACCGTCCGCGCCGACACACGCGGCGCCGAATGCCGCGCAAGCGCCGCTCGCGCCGGTTCCGGTAGTGACGAGCGAGCTCAGCGCGGCGGGGCGCGCCGCGGTGATCAAGACATTGCCCTTCGGCACGCACGAGGAAACGACGAACGAAGCGCCGACGCTGCTCAAGGTCGCTCTCGGCGATCGCAATCAGGCGGCTGCGGCGCGCGTGCAGAGCACGAAGGATTTGATCAAAGCGTGCGAAGAAGAGCTCGCGCGGAAGCCCGCGCCGCCCCGCGCAGGCCGGCTGCACTTCGAGTGCGCGCGTCTCTACGACAGTGGGCTCGGCGATCTCACGCGCGCCGCCGAGCACTATCAACAAGCGTACGCGCTGTTGCCGGATCACTTGCCGTCGATCTTGGGTGCGCGGCGAGCGCTCTTGGTCGCGGGGAACTTCGCGGCCACGCTGCCGCTCTTCGACGCAGAGTTGCGCGCCACCGCGAATCCGGCAAAAAAGGCGCTGATTGCCCTCGAAAAGGCGCGCGTACTCGACGAAAAGCTCGGCCAAAAGCGTGAAGCGCGCGAAGCCTACGAGAACGCGCTCGAGCTCGACGAGACCAATCCGGCGGCGCTGCGCGCCGTCGAACGCGCGGAGCTTGCGGTCAAAGCCTGGGATGCGCTCGAAAAGACTTATCAGCGCGCCGCGCAAGTGCTCACCAATGACGGCCATCACCGCGCCGCGGTGCTGGCCGAGCGCGCGCGCTTGTTCGAAGCGCACAAGCGCGACAATCATACCGCGACCGAACTCTATCAAGCTGCATTCGAGGCCGATCCCGGCGCGGCGTCGGCGATCGTCGCGCTCAAGCGCTTGCACGCGACGCATCAGCGTCATCACGACTTGATCGCTGTGCTCGAACGCGAAGCCACGTTGTCGACGGATCCGGCCGTGCGCGCGCTTTCGCTCTATCGCGTCGCGCGGCTATACGCGGATCGGATCGGGAACTTGGAGGCAGCGGCGGATGCGCTCGAGCGCGCGCTCTCGCACGTCTCGGACGACTCGATGATTTTGGAAGAGCTTGCGCGCGTGTACGAGCTCTCGCACCGCCACGCCGATCTCGTGCGCGTGCTGGAACGGATGGCTTCACGCCTGGAATCTGGCGGCGAACGCGTCGGGATTCTGCATCGCATCGCGCAGCTGCACGAAGACAAACTGAACGACGAAGTGCGCGCGATCGAATGGTACGAGCGCGCGCTTGCGGTCGATCGCGGCTATGTGCCAGCGATTCAAGCGCTCGCCAAGCTCTATGTCCGGCGCAAGCAGTGGCAAGAGCTCGTCACCGTGCACGGCGGTGAAGCCGAAGCTTCGCTCGATCCGCTGCGCCGCGCGGCCGCCTACGCGCGCATGGCGGACATCTTCGAGAACGAGCTCAAGGGCGTGGAGCAAGCGATCGCATTTCACGCGCGCGCGCTCGGCGTCGTGCCGGGATATTCAGCTTCGTTCAAGGCGTTGTCGCGGCTCTTTGCGCAAGGTCGTCGGTTCACGGAGCTTGCGGAACTCTACGAACGCGCTGTCGACGGCGCTGCTGACGACGAAACGCGGATCACGTTTTTGTTCAAAGTCGGGCGCCTGTACGAAGATGCGCTCGACGCGCCGGCGCAAGCGCTCACCGCGTATCGCCGCATCTTGGACGTGGATGCCCAGCATCTTGGCGCGATTCACGCACTCCAGCGCGCGGCCGAGCGCGCGGGTCGCTATAAGGACTTGGTCGCGGCGCTCGAGCTCGAAGCCCAAAAAATCCAAGACAAGAAACAGAAGCTCGGCTTGCTCCATCGCGCTGGCGAAGTGTCCGAGGTCGAGCTCGGTGACGATGATGCGGCGCTCGCACTGTTCCGCAAAGTCTACGAGCTCGATCGCAGCTATGCGCCCGCGCTGGCGAGCCTGGGTCGCTTGCACTACAAAGCGGGGCGTTTCGAGGATTTGCTCGAAACCTATCAAGCCGAGCTTCGTGTTTCGCCGAGGGGCCCAGGAGCAGCAGCTTTGCTCTACAAGATGGGTGAGCTCTACGAAGAGCGCATCGGCAAAGACGAAGACGCGATCATTTCGTACCGCAAGGCGATCGAGATGGATTCGTTCAACACGCAAGCGTTGCATGCGCTCGGTCGCAAGCTCACCGAGCGCAATCGCTTCGACGAATTCGTGAAGCTGCTCGAGCTCGAGCTGAGCTCCCAAACCGATCCTGCCCTCCGCGCGCGGACGTCGTTTCGTTTGGGCGAAGTCTACGAGTATCGCTTGAAAGCGCCGGACAAGGCGCTGGCGGCCTACGAGCAGGCGCTGACGATCGAGCCGGAGTTTCGGCCCGCGCGGGATGGCCGCGTGCGGCTCCTGACCGAAGCGCGCGATTTCAAGCGCCTAGTCGACGAGCTCGCACGCGAAGCCGAGACGTCGAACGATCCGAAGCTAGCGGTTGCCGCTTTGATGCGCGAGGGCGAAATCTGGCGCGACGAGCTCGGTGAGCCGGTGCGCGCGATCACTTGCTTCGAGGCGGTGCTGACGCGCGATCCGGGTCACGTCGAAGCGTTGATCGCGCTCGAGCCGCTCTATGCCGAGCGTGGCGCCTGGGATCTGCTCTGCCAAATACTCGGCGCTGAAGCGCGCGTGTTCAACGAACCCGCTGCGCGGGTCGGCGCGTTGCGCGAGCTCGCGCGCATTCAAGAAGACTTCGCCGGCGCGACGCCGGAGCAGGTACGGCAGAGCTACTTCGCAATCCTGCAGCTCATCCCGACCGATCTCGCCGCGCTTCGCGCGCTCGAACAGCGCGCACTGCGCGAAGGCGACAAGAAATTGCTCGCGCACATCGACGCCAAGCTCGGCGCGATCGTCGAAGAGCCACAACTCGTCGCGCTCTATCACACGCGCCTCGGCGAAGCGTTGGAAGAGCTCGGCGATCCCTCGGCGCTGGAGGTGTTCCGTGCGGCGATCGCCCGCGATCCGGAGAGCATTGCCGCAGCGCGCGGGCTCAGTCGCATCGCGGAAAGAAGCCAAGAACCGGAGTTGCTCGAGGAAGCCGCCGAAAGCGAAGCGCGCATGGGGCTCGATCTCGCCGTCGCCGCGCGCCTTTTGTTGAAAGCCGCGAATTGCCGAACCGATCGCGGGGATGTGGCCGGCGCGGTGCGCAGCTTGTCCCGCGCGCTCGAGATCAATCCCGAACACGAAGCCGCGGCCGGCCGCGTACGCGAGCTCTTGCTGGCACGCGGCGAGACCGATCGTTTGATCGCGCTACTCACGCAAGCCGCGGGCGCGGCGAAGAATCCAGAGCGCGTCGCGAGTATTTGGGTGAGCTTGGCCGAGCTCTACGCGGACAAGAAAAACGACCTGCCCGCCGGACTCGCAGCGCTTCATCGCGCGAAGAATTTGTTGCCCAGTCACGTGCCCACGTTGATGAAACTGGCCGAGCTCTACACGCGCGATGGTCAGTGGGCGGAGGCAGTCGATCGCCTGAATCAGGTGATCGCGCAAGCGCCGTCGGAAGACGTGAAGATCGACGCGCATGTTCGTATCGCATCGGTGCTCGACGAGCATTTGGGCGATGCCGAGCGCGCGCTTTCGAACCTGAACGCGGCGCTCGCCGCCGATCCGAACAATCGCGCCGCGCTGGAGCGCCTATTGAACCTGCAGAAGCGGCACAAGAAATTCGAGGCCGCGGCCGAGACGGCTCAAAAACTCGTGCGCGTGTCGCCCGAGCTCGGCGCCCGCGTGCACGCGCTGGTCGAAGTCGGTCGGCTCGAGCGCTTGCGCGGGCAAACATCAGCGGCGGTTCAGGCCTACGAACAAGCAGTGGCGCTCGTCGGCGTGGATGGCGCGGCCGCCGCCGAGTTCCGCGAGCTCATAGCGGGCGAGGGGCGCAAAGGCGCATCCCACTACGGTCGCTATGCGAGTGCGCTCTCGCGTTTCGCCGAAGAAGCTCCGGCTACATCGCCCGCGCTGGTGGCGACGTATCTCGAGCTGTCGCGAGTTTTGGCCGAGGAAATGACTCAACCGGAGCAAGCCGTGCAAACGCTGTCGCGCGCGCTCGCCAAGACCGGCGAAAATGCGGAGCTGCAAGCCGAGCTCGCGACGCGGCTGCTCAAGGCCGGCCAATTCGGGCCTGCCATCGGCGCGATTCGCCGCGTGCTCGAGCTCGACGTGATGCGCGCGAGCGCTTGGCGTGAACTCGCGGATGCGTTCAAAGGGCTCGGGCGCAGCGCCGAAGCCATGCTCGCGATTGCCCCGCTCGTGGCAATCAATGCGGCCAACGACCTCGAACGCGCGACGCTGAGCACGCGACCGCTCAGAGCTGGCGCTGCGCATGCCGGTTCGTTCGATGCCGGCGAGTTCACCGCGATCGACTTATTGCCTGCCGACGACCCAGCGAGCCGTTTGCTCGCGTTGCTCGCGGAAGGGCTAGGCAAGGTTCATCCGCCCGAGCTCGAGCGTTATGGCGTCACCACGCGTGACCGCATCAACGCGAAATCGGGCCACCCGCTGCGCGCGATCTCAGACCGCGTCGCCAATATTTTCGGCATCGAAGAGTACGATTTGTATCTGCACCGCGCGCAGTCCGGCGCGCTCGAAGTCGAATTCACCGATCCAGTGAGTGTGATGGTGCCGAGCTATTTTGCGAAGCTCGGCGAGGGCCAGCAAGTATTTTTGCTCGCGCGGATCATGGCGGACGTCGCGCGCAAGCTCTTCGCCGTCGATCGCTTGCCGCCGGACGTGGTCGGGCTCTTGCTCGCGGGCGCGGCGCGCAGCGTGGATCCGTCCTTCACCGTCAGCGGCGTCGACGACGATTTTCTCAACGGCCACGCGCGCAAAGTTTCGCGCTCGTTGCCCTGGCTCGGCCGCGGCGCAGTCGAAGACGCTGCACGCGAATTTTCGGCCACGCCGCGCTTCGACGCGAACGAATGGGTCTTCCGCGTGCGGCTCACCGCGGCTCGCGCCGCGCTCGTCGTGGGCGATGATTTGCCGGGCAGCATCACGCTCCTGCGTCAAAGTGAAGGTGATCTCGCTGGCCTCACCGGCACTGCGCTCGCGCAAGGCATGCGTTCGGTGCACGATCTGTTGCGCTTCTGGGCCAGCGATCCGGCGCTGGCGCTCAGGCGTCGCCTCGGCACTTTGTGAATCAGAAGGGGCTCTTGGCTTCGGTCGCGAGCAAGCCTTCGAGCGCGGCCCACAAGCTTCGCACGCTCTGAAAGCGATCGTTCGGCGAAATCGCGAGCGCTTTTTCGACCCAAGCGTCGATCGCGGCGGGCAGGCTCGGCCTGAGGGCGTGGAGGCTCGGCCGATCGCCGTTCATCGCCCAGGCGCAGATATCGAGCATGTTGCTGTGCGGAGCCGGGGTGCGCCCGCTGAGTGCGCGAAACACCAATACGCCGAGCGCGTACACGTCCACGCGATGGTCGAGCTCACGCGGTTTGCCCTGCCAGGTCTCGGGCGCGATGTAGTTCGGTGTGCCGGCGATCATGCCGTCCGCCGTCAGCATGCTCGCGTCGAGCATCTTGGCCAAACCAAAATCGAGCAAGCGCACGCCGCCGCCTTTCGCTTGGTCGACGACGAATACGTTGCTCGGCTTCAAGTCGCGATGAACGATGCCCTGCTTATGCGCGGCTTCGAGCGTATCGACGACGGGACGAAGCAGCTCGAGTAATTTCGGCTTCTTGAGCTTTCCGCCGACGCGCTCGGCATCGCGCAGAAATGCTTCCAAATCTTTGCCGACCAGCATTTCCATTACCAGATAGAGCATGCCGTCTTGGGCTAGGTTCAGCGCGTGCACGTAGACGGCGTTGGTGCCACGTAGGCGCGCCATCGCGATCGCTTCGCGTTCGATGCGCTTGCTGTATTCGGGATCGAGCGCCTTGCCTTCGCCCAGAAACTTGAGCGCCACTTCCGCGCGCGTTTCGAGATCTCTCGCTCGATAAACGACGCCGTGCGCGCCCGCCCCGAGCTTCTCCAAGATCCGGTAGCGGTTATTGATGACTTCGCCAGATGCGTACGCCATTGGGATCCCTCAGCGTAAACCAATCCCCTGGCGCTACCAAGGGTCCGCCTCGCCATCGCTCGGAACGCTCGCCCGGAAACGCTCGCTCAGATTCGACGGATTTCGTGGCACACTGACTCGCTCTCCATGGCTTCCCCCGCGCATTCAGGCGATTTTCAGCATCTTCTCGGGCGCTCGCAGCATTTCGCGATTCGGCGTTTCAGCGCGTCAGGCGCGTTTCTGGCTGAAAGCGCGGACGAGCGCGCGGATGCGCCGTGTCTGCTTCTGATTGGAAAGGAGATTCCGCTCGGCGCTCGGGTGGGGGACGAACTCGACGCGTTCGTCTACCTGGACTCCGAAGGCCGTCCGCTCGCGACCACGCGCTCGCCGAAGCTCGGCCTGGGCGAAGTCCGGTTCCTGCGCGTGACCGATCGCACCGCGTTCGGCTCCTTCGTGGATTGGGGTTTGGAAAAGGATCTACTCGTACCGCTCGGCGAGCAAATCAAAGAGCTCGCGCTCGGCGCATTCGAGCCGATTGGTCTCTATCTCGACGACACGGGTCGTCTCGCCGGCACCATGCGTGTGAGCGAGCTCTTGGCCCAAGGGGATGGCAAGCTCGCGCTCGACACCTGGATCGACGGTGAAGCGTGGCGGAACGATTCGGAGCTCGGTTTGTTCGTGATCCTCGAGCGACGCGCGGTCGGACTCGTGCCGGCGAGTGAGCCGCATCGCTTGCGGCGCGGCGAAGCCTCGCGCTTTCGCGTCGCGCGCGTCTTGGCGGACGGCAAAGTGGAGCTCTCGTTGCGCGGCTACGCGCACGAAGAGCTCGCGGACGACGCCGCGGCCGTGCTGCGCGTCTTGTCTCGCGCGGACGCGCCGCGTGTCGGCGATCAGTCGAGTCCGGACGAGCTGCGTGCGCTCTTCGGCTTGAGCAAAAAAGCCTTCAAGCGCGCCGTCGGCAGACTGCTCAAACAGCGCCTAGCGGAGCTCGACGAGCGCGGCTTCCTGGTCAAAGCGCGCGGCGCCTGAGCCAAGGCAGACGGTTTACTCTTGCAACGTGGGCCGCACCAAGATTTCGTTCACGTTCACCCGAGGAGGCTGAGTCAGCGCGTAAAGGATGGCCGCCGCGACGTCCTCGGCTTCGAGCGGCGTGAGCGTGGCAATGCGCGCTTCGAGCGCTTCTTTTGCGGCAGGGTCGGTGATGTGGCTCGCGAGCTCGGTCGCGACGATGCCCGGCTCGACCACGGTCACTCGAATGTTGTCTTTGCGCACTTCCTTCCTTAGCGCATCCGAGAACGCGCACACGCCGAACTTCGTCGCGGCGTAGACAGCTACGCGCGCGTTGGCAATGCGTCCCGCTACCGAAGACAAATTCACGATCTGACCTTGGCCTTGCGCTTTCATCAGCGGCAATGCGGCGTGCGTCGCGTACATCAAACCGAGCAGGTTCACGTCGATCATGCGCCGCCATTCGTCGGTGTCGGCGCCGTCGACATGACCTTGCAGCATCAGGCCTGCGTTGTTCACCAGGATGTCGAGTCTGCCGAAATGAACGTGCGTGCGCGCGACCATGCTGCGCGCTTCGGCCTCGCGCGCGATGTCAGCCTGAACGACGAGTGCGCGCCCGCCGTTCGATTCGATGCGCTTGGCGAGCGCGCTCAAGCGTTCGACGCGTCGGCCGGCGAGCGCGACTTGGGCGCCGGCTTTTGCCAGTGCGAGCGCGGTGCTTTCGCCGATGCCTGAGGATGCGCCCGTAACGAGCGCGACTTTGCCTCTGAGCTGTTGCATGGCGCGAGTCTACCCTCGTCTGGCCGAGCGGGAAGTCGCGCGGAAATTCGCGCGACTTCGCGAATCGTTCGAGCCGATCGGCGCGAGCGAGTATGCTCGCGCGAGCGCGTGTGACACGAAGATCTCGACCCTCGCGGCGTGCAATTTGGCTCGGCTTTTCGTCGTGGCTTGCCATTTCGAGCGGCGCGCGCGCGGCGCTGGCGGCAGAAAATGTGCCGTCGCTCACTTGGAGCGCGCCGAGCGAGTGCCCCCCGGTCGCGACCGTGAACGGTTATGTGACGCAAGATCTCGGCGCGGCGCGCATCGACGCGACTCAAGTCCGAGCGCGCGGCACAGTGACGGCGACGAACGACGGTCGCTACGAAGTCGTGCTCGATCTCGACACCGGCGGCGCCGAGCGCACGACGCGCACGCTCAGCGGCGCAAATTGCGAATCAGTGTCGCAAGCCGCGGCGTTGCTCGTCGCGCTGGCGATACGCGCAGAACGAGCGCCGGAGCCGACCGCTGCTGAAGCGTCGAAGCGCGAGCTCGAAGCACGGCGCTTCAATCACCATGCGCGACCCTTTTTGGCGGCGCTCGTCAGCACCGACGCGGGCAGCTTACCCCAGCCGACACTCGGCCTCGGGATCGCTGCGGGTGCGACCCTCGGCGTCGTGAGACTCGAACCTGCGCTCGCGTACTTCGCGCCGCAATCCGGCACGGTGTCCGATCAGCCGGCTCTCGGCGCGCGCTTCACGCTCGCTAGCGCGATGCTACGCGCCTGCACGCCATTTGAAGCTTCTGATTTCTGGGTCGCGCCTTGTTTGGGCGGTGGGCTCGATTGGCTGCGCGCCAGCGGCTTCGGCGCGCGCGTTTCGAAGCGTACTTCGACCGTCGACGCGCTCGGGGTCGCTGCCGCGCTCGGGGGCTGGGATATTTCTTCAATCATTTCCCTGCGTGTTGAGCTCGCCGCGGTCGTGCCGCTGGCGCGGCCGGAGTTCGTGGTGGATGGTGTGGGCAGCGTTTATCGGCGTGCGCCGG
>DASYCL010000484.1:0-6695 GCA_036500245.1 Polyangiaceae bacterium
CGTTTTCGCGGATTTTTTTGCGCTCCGCGCGCGACAACTTGCGCCGTTCTTCGAACGCCAAAAGCTCGTCCGCCCGCAAGCCCGACAAGAGAATCCGTCCGGAAACCGTGCTCAGCGCTTCTTGCGTCGAGCCCACTTGCAAGCTCAGCCGCACCACGCCCTGCCCTTCCACTTGCGCGATGATCAAGAGTTGATCGTCGCTCAGCACGCCGAGGTGCACGGCTTCCTTGGTCGCGTCCGTGAAGCGCTGCATCGGCGCGAGCGCGCGGCTCACCAAATCGCGAAACGGTGGATACGCGGTCGCCAAACGGAACAGTTTGCTGCTCAAGCGATAGGCGCCGCGTTCGTCGCGCACGAGGTAGGAGCGCAGCGTGAGCTGAGCCACCGTGCGCTGCACTTCCGAAACCGTGCGCCCGACCGCGCGCGCGATCTCGGTCAAGGACAGCGCTTGGGTGCTGCCCGCCATGCATTCGAGCACAGAAAGTCCGCGATCGAGCGCGGGGACGGCGCTGCGATCCTCGAGCGTCATGCGATGCGCGTCTCGCTCACGACTTGATCGCGAATTTTGAGCCCGACGCCGGGCTGCTCCGGCAGCGAATAGTAGCCGTTTTTCACATAAATCGGCTCTTCCCAAATGTCGGCGATGGACTCGTAACAGTTCTCGACCATCATCACTGCCGGCGTCACGGCGGCGAGCTGCACGTGCAATTTATGCTGCACGTTGGTGTGTGGGATCACGGGCAAGTTCGCCGCGCTGGCGAGCGCCGCCACTTCGAGCCACTCGTCGATACCAGTGAGCTTCGTGGCATCCGCCTGCACCACGTGCACGGCGCCAGCCTCGATGAAGTCGCGAAATGCGTACTTCGTGTACACGGTTTCACCGAGCGCAATCGGCACCGTGATCGCGCGCGCGAGCGCCGCGTGGCTCTTCACGTCGAACGGGTGCATCGGTTCTTCGAGCCAAAATACTTCGTGCTCGGCCAAGCGGTTGCCCCAGTACTGCGCCGTGCCGAGACTCCACGCACAGTTCACGTCGGTCATCAGCTTGATGTTCGGTCCGATCGCGCGGCGAACCGCGGCCACGCGCGCGAGATCCTCACCCGGCTCGCGCCCGAGCTTCACTTTGACCGCGTCGAAGCCACGCTCCACGAGACGATGCGCGTCCGCGATCAACTCCTCCGTGCTCCACGAGAGCCAACCGCCGTCCGTGCTATAGGCTTTCACGCTTTCGCGGCACGGCCCCAAATAGCGCCAAAGCGGCTGATTTACCGCCTTACACGTCAAATCCCAGAGCGCGAACTCGACAGCTGCGAGCCCCACTTCGGCCGCGCCCACGCGCCCGACGAAGTGATTCGAATAGTAGCACTGACGCACGAGCTCTTTGCGATAGAGCGCATCCTTGCCGCGCAAGATCGGCGCGTAATTGTCGTCCACCGCGACTTGCGCTGCGCGCAGGCCCGTCGTGTAGCTCCAATTCATGCCGTAGCCGGTCACGCCCTCTTCGGTCGTCAGCACCACTTGCAGAAACTCTACGCTGTCCACCTTGGATTGCGAATCCGTGATCGTGCGCTGCTTGAGCGGCACCCGCAGCAAAATCGTTTTTACGTCTTTGATTTTCATGTGCGTTCCTTGCGCGTCACTTCTCACTTCACGAGCACGCCCCCGTCGATCGGAAACGCGCCGCCGGTCACGAAGGACGCCTCTTCCGAACACAGATAGAGCGCGAATGCGGCCACTTCCTCGGGGGTGCCCATGCGCCCGATCGGCTGATATGCCGAGAGCTTGGCCATCATCTCGGCTTCCTTGCCGGGATAGTTCTTGGCCACGAACTGATCCACGAACGGTGTGTGCACGCGCGCCGGGCACAAGCAATTGCAGCGAATTTTGCCCATGTAGTCGAGCGCAATCGAGCGCGTCATGGTGAGCACCGCGCCTTTGGTCATCGAATACGCGAAGCGATCCTCGATGCCGACTAACGATGCGATCGAAGCGAGATTCAAGATCACGCCGCGCCCGTCTTCGAGCATGCGCTCGACCGCGACGCGCGAGCACAAGAAGGTGCCCTTTACGTTCACGCGGTAGAGTCGATCGAAGTCCGACTCGGACGTATTGAGCAGATTGCCGACGTGCGCGATGCCCGCGCTGTTCACCAAAATGTCGAGTGCATGAAAACGCGTTGCGATTTGCGAAAATGCACTTTCGACCGAAGTCGCTTCCGCGACGTCGAGCGTCACGACGATCGCTTCGCCGCCCGCGGCTTCGATCTCGGCCGCGACGCTCTTGGCCGCGGACTCGTCCAGATCCAAGCACGCTACCCGCGCCCCTTGACGTGCAAACAGTTTGGCAATCGCTCTACCAATTCCCGAGCCTGCACCCGTGACCGCCGCAACGCGCTTTTCGAGCTGAAACATGATTATCTTATACGATAATTGATATCACCCATGCAATCGGCGCATGGAGCGCCTTAAATTTTTGGGGGTTCCTTGCTAGACTCGGCCCGGCGATGCCTCCGACCGAGCCCGACCGAGTCCCGCTCCCCGCGCTCGCGCAAAGTTGGCCCGCGCCGACCAGACCGCGACCGATCGTGTGCATCGGCGCCGGCGGCATCGTGGAGAACGCGCACTTGCCGGCGTATCGCGCGCTCGGCATTCCCGTTCGAGGCCTATTCGACATCGACGAGGCGCGCGCTCGCGCGCTCGCTTCGCGCTTTCAGATCACGACCGTATTTCCGTCACTCGCGAACGCCGCGGCGCTCGGCAACAGTGTCGTATTCGACGTCGCGGTGCCGGCGCGCCACGTGCCCGAAGTGCTGGAAGCATTGCCGCACGGCGCCGCCGTCTTGATTCAAAAACCCATGGGCGAGAACTTGGCCGAAGCCAAGCGCGTTCGCGCGCTCTGCGCCACGCGCTCGCTCACCGCGGCGATCAATTTTCAGCTGCGCTTCAGCCCCAACATGCTCGCGTTGTCGGCTGCTATCGCGCGCGGCTTGCTCGGTGAAGTCGTGGATCTGGAAGTGCGCGTGAACACCTACACGCCTTGGCAACTCTGGCCGTTTCTCAAAGCGCTGCCCAGGCACGAGATCCTGTATCACTCGATCCACTACTTGGATCTCGTGCGCTCGCTGCTCGGTGAGCCGCAAGGCGTTTACGCCAAGGTCGCGCGCCACCCGTCGCTAGCCGAATACGCGGACACGCGAAGCGCCGTGATCTTGGACTACGGCGGCGAGTGCCGCGTCGTGCTTTCGGTGTTTCACAGCCACAACTACGGCCAGCGTCACGCCGCGTCCGAAGTCAAAGTCGAAGGCACGAAGGGCGTCGCAGTCGCGCGCATGGGCGTAAACCTCGACTACCCGAAGGGCGTGCCCGACGCGCTCGAAATCGCGCTCGCGGAGCGGCCGTTCGAAAGCGTCGCCTTGCGCGGCTCTTGGTTTCCGGAAGCCTTCGAAGGCCCGATTTCGAACTTACAGCGCTTCGTCGCCGGCGAAGACACGCGCCTCGTCAGTTCGATCGAAGACGCCTATCGAACGATGGCACTGGTCGAAGCCTGCTATGAAAGTAGCGAACGAGGCGGGACTCCGGTTCCGGAGTAGTGACGTGTATGCATGGCTTTGAATATCTGTCTCTTCTCAGTCCTTCGCGCCTAAGCGCGCGCGAAGGGCCTTGGGCCGGATGCCCGGAAATAAAATAAAGCTACTGATTCGCTGGGCTGATCACGGTTTTCGAATGCCGGCGGGACCCCACGAGAAACTGACCGCCGCGCTTCGTGACACCCGAAGGGGTGAACAGGCGAAAGGAGCTTCGGTCGACACGCGAGTGGCCCAGCGCTGTGCCCCGCGCAGGGCAAGAAAAAATCCCGACACCCGAGAGGATTCATCAGATTGAGACAAGCTCATCTGCTTGAGAAAGCCTCTTAGTAGTCTTTCGAAGTCAGTGTGGCTCTGGAGCGACGCGTGCGCATTGGCCACATTGTCTCGAGATTGACTCGCTCGAGCTGGCGGATCGCGCGAATGAGGGCCGAAAAATGCGTAGATCAGAGTCGGCATGCGACGCACCAAAGCGGCACGCTTTCTGCTTCTAGCTGGCGCACCATGAACCAATACAGTGCGGGCTGGGTTACGCAATATGTTGCAACGGTTCAGGGCTACGCGACATTGACGCGCGAAGAGGAGCTCGCAGTGTTCCGACGCTGGCGCGACGCCGGCGACGAACGCGCGCGCGATGCGCTGGTGCGAAGCGCACTGCGATTCGTCGTGGCAATCGCGCGCAAGCACCAACGCTATGGAGTGCCGCTTTCGGAACTGATCGCCGAGGGCAATTTCGGGATCGTGCGCGCGCTCGCCAAATTCGATCCCGAGCGCGGAACGCTATTCATGACCTACGCGAGCCATTGGATTCGCGCCTGCATTTTGCAGCACGTGCTCAAGTCGTGGAGCGTCGTCGGCTCGGGGCTGCCGCGCTCCAAGTTGTTCTTCAAGTTGCGCCGCGAGCGGATCAAGATTGCCAATCTGGTTTGCGAACGCGACGAAGCGGATGCGCTCTTGGCGGAGCGGCTCGGCGTTTCGCGCGAGCGGCTCTCCGCGCTGATCGAGCGCGTCGATCACCGGGACTATTCGCTCGAAGCCGAGCTATTTTCGGAGAGCAGTCGAACCTTGCTCGGCGCGCTGCCATCACCCGAATTGAATCAAGAAGAGCTCGCGCTGGCCGGCGAATTCAGCCTGAACGCCGGAGAAACGGTGCGGGAGGCACTCGCGCTGCTCGACCAACGCGAACGCTACATCGTCGAGCACCGCTTGCTCGCCGATCGCGAAGCGGAGATTTCGCTGGCCGACATCGGACGTCGACTCGGTGTTTCGCGCGAGCGCGCGCGCCAACTCGAGACACGCGCCAAGAAGAAGCTCTACGCCTACATCACGACCCACAAGGGCGCGCGAGATTGGCTCGATCTGCCGAACGCAGCTTGACCCTCTGACACGATGATCATGCTCGCCCGCACGCAAACTCGATATTTCGCGCAATAACTCGCGAGGTACGCGCTTTGCTTGATTGACTCGCATGAGTACGAGTCAGTGGGGCTCGCGTGGAGCGACGAAGCTCGGCGCGAAAAACCGTGGTCTGCTGCGATTTCTGGCCTGGCTTTCGTGCGGCAGCGGGCTCGTGCTCGCGCCGGCGTGTGGCATGCGGATGGACTCGCTCGACACGTCTTCGCTCAGCAACGCGGGTGACGAAGCGAAGCTCAAGGTCGAAGCGGTGATGCGCGAAGTCTTCCCGGATTTGACCGAAGACGAGCTTCACACCTACAGCGTGAACTTGTCGCTCGATGCCGCGATCGCACTGGAAGCCGAAATCACGAACATGCGCTCGCTAGCCAGCGAGCTCAGTAAGGAGCTGGAAAATGCGGCCGCCGCGGCCGCGATGAAGCGCAAAACCGACCTCGCCTCGCACAACGACGGCTTCCCGACCGGCCTCGAATCGCTCGGTCGCGGCGCGTTTTACGACTCCGCGCACGGCTCGGCGCGCGTCGACCTCTCTGGAGTGTTCAGCGATCACACGGCGGTCGAGCTCGCGAGCGATGAAATCAGCGTGACCGTGGGCGGCACGGCGCCACCGGTGCAAGTCGACTGCTCGAACTCGGGGCCCGTGGATATCGTATTCCTCGTCGATGTGACCGGTAGCATGACGCCCATCATCGGCGCGGTACAGCGCTCGCTCCAGAAATTCGTCAGCGCGATCGTCGACAGGGGCGTGAGCGGCACGCTCGGCGTGGTCACCTTCCAAGACTCGGTCGGCGTGAACATCGAATTTCAACAGCCGCTCGGCGCGAGCGGCTACGAACGCTCGCCGTTTTATCCGCCGGTCGACATCGCGGACGCGAGCGGCATCGCCAAACTGCAGCGCTTCATCGCGCGGCTCGAGGCCGACTCGGGCGCGGACACCCCGGAAAATCTCGGCGGCGCGCTCGATTTCGCGCAAAACAACGTGATCGGATTGACGAAGAATGGCGCGCCCAACGTGATCGGCGACGGAGTCGAAGACCCGTCGGACGTTGCTCCGTGGCCGAAGCTCAGCCACGCGCGGCACATCTTCGTCGCGTTCACGGACGCGCCGTTTCACTCGGACAGCCGCGACGCTTCGAACTCGTCGCTCTTGCCCGCGTTCAAGCCGCGGCCGATCGCGAGCATCTTGCGCACTCTGCAAAGCGGCGGCACCACCGTGCACGTCTCCGATCCGAGCTGGGTCGACGAGACCGTCGAACCGACGGGAGCCGCGAGTGAGGTCGACGTGGACAGCGACTACTGGGCGATTCAAACCGGCGGACTCGGCGAAGATCGAATCGTGGGTTACTCACCGATCGACCTCGACATGCTGGTCCTGGCCGAGGATTCGGGCCTGCTCGACATCCTGCTCGACAGCGTCGTCGCGACCAGTTGCAGCGCGCAATTTCCGCTGCCGAGTCTGAGCGCCAATGCGAGCTTCGACCTTGGAATTTCACACGCCGGTCAAACTTACACGAACTCACTGCTGCCGGTCCGCTATTGAGTCGCGAAATGACCTAGGCCACGGCTTGACGCGCGCCGCGCCTGGCAGCACGTGCTCGAGTCATGAGCGAACTCGAATTGTTCTGGGGCAGCGGCAGCCAACCTTCATGGGCAGTGATGCTCGCGCTCGAGGTAAAGCAGCTGCCGTATGTGTCGCGGC
>DASYCL010000485.1:0-1615 GCA_036500245.1 Polyangiaceae bacterium
GTTGGATCGATCCGACGCTCCTAGCATTCTCTTCGAATCGTTCGAGATTGCGCGCGACGCGGAGATTCTTCGCGAGCATGGCTATCGAGTATTTCAGCCCGTCTTGTGCAAGGGTAGGGTTCAGCTCACGCCGGATCTCGAAGCTCCGCGTTACCGTCGCTGGGAAGCACCGAATTTTCTGGCGGTGAAGAGCCCGCGCGGGGTTCAATTCGCGGAAGCGCGGCTAAGCGGTTAGAGCGCTCCTTGCCCGATCCGCGTACCGAGAACCTTTGGAAAATTCATGCAGCCTCGAGTGTTCTGCGACAGACCCGGTGATTCAGCATAGCCGCGGCCGACGTGTGGTTTGGATTACTCCGGACTATCCACCCGACCGCGGCGGCGTGAGCGATCATTCGAGCATGATGGTGAGTGCTCTGCGCTGTGTGGGTCATGATGTCCTCGTTCGTTCGAGACCTCACGAAAAAGATTTTGCCGCCTTGTCTGCCGAGCTGCAGTCCTATCAGCCGGATTTAGTGATCGTGGCCTACGTGCCGCTCGGCTACGGGCCGCGGACGGGCGGTCTTGCGCCAGCTTTCGTGCTCTGGTGCGCGAGCCTACGAAAGCGTCTGCGCTGTCGGACCGTACTGCTCGCTCACGAGGCGAGTTTGCCTGTGCTCTATCACTGGCAAAACCGTGAAGTGAAGCT
The DNA here is from genome assembly GCA_036500245.1 of Polyangiaceae bacterium. Lineage (GTDB taxonomy): Bacteria > Myxococcota_A > Polyangia > Polyangiales > Polyangiaceae > PMG-095. Next base: position 686 of record DASYCL010000485.1, read on the forward strand.
GGCTCTCCTCGCGACGGTTCAGCTCGCCCAATTTTCATTTTTGACCGGGTACTTCGACTCCGTTCTATTTTCGAACGAAGGCACACGCGAGCTCTGGGCTCGGCGTCTCTCGGGCTCGGCGTCTCGCTTTCATACCATCCGCATCTGCTCGAACATCCCGTTTCAGTCGAGCGCGGATCCCGCTGCGGAGCTGGTCGCGGATGGGCGTGAGGTGCCGGCCGTGGCAATTTTGTTTTTCGGCACCGGTCATCCCTCAGTGCTGTTCGACTATGTCGAAGCGGCCTTCCTCGCGCTTCTGGAGATTGAGCCGCGCGCGGTGCTCATCGTCGTTGGGATGGATGCCGAACGGCTTCGCCAACTGCGGCCGTCGCTTGCGAACCTCGGCGCCAGCGTTCAAACGTTGGGTTATGTTGCGGCTCGGCAGGTTTCGCTCTGGCTCCAGGTCGCGAAACTCGTCTTGGCTCCGCTCATAGAAGGCGTGAGCGCGCGAAAAGGGACCGTGATGGCGGCGTTGCAGCACGGCCAGACGGTCGTCACGACCCGAGGAATTCACACGCGCGACGACATTGCGTGGAACGAGATTTGTGCTCTTGCACCGCTCAGTCGCGAGCGATTCGCTGAGCTCACCGTCGAACTATACAGCGACGCGCAGAGGCGTGCGGAGATTGGCCGCGCCGCCCGGATCGAATATGAAGCACATGCTTCGGCCTCGGTGACTGCCGCACGAATCCTCGAATGCGGGAAATGACTTCGGAGCGCTAAGCGGCCAATGCGCGGCGCTGTCACTCGAGCAGCGAGCAGACCTCGGCAGCCATGGTTTGCCACGTTCGTTGACGAAGCTGCGCCGAAAAGAGCCGCGTCGCGTCCCGCAGGCGCTCGAGCTCGCGGCGCCAGCTTTTCAAGCCCGTCTCCAGCGCGGTTGCGTTGCTG
>DASYCL010000486.1:0-1610 GCA_036500245.1 Polyangiaceae bacterium
CTTCAGCGAGCGAAACGAAGTTGAATCTGCAACTTCGCTTTTCAAGTTGCAGGTTCAACTTCGGGCTGCGCCGTGAAAAGCGGCTCCCGGCAGCCGAAACGAGACGCCGAAGGCTTTGCCGCAGCGCGCCGCGCCGCGCGACCATCAAAAAAACAGGCCTCGAAGCGAATCTGGACTCGCCCGCGAGTTCCCGCTAAGACCGAGCGAGCATGTCGCAAGAAACCAGCGCCGAACCGCGCATTCGTCACGACTTTACCGCGAGCGAGATCCGCGCCATTCATGATTTGCCGCTGTTCGAGCTGGTTGACCGCGCGCGCGCCGTGCACCTTGCGTTTCATCAAAAAGAAAAGGTCCAGCTGTGCACGCTGCTCAGCGTGAAAACCGGCGGCTGCCCCGAAGACTGCTCGTACTGCTCGCAATCCTCGAAGAACGATAGCTCCGTCAAGAGCGAAGCCATGCTCAAGGTGGACGAAGTGCTGAGCGCTGCGCGCGCCGCCAAAGAGCACGGCGCAACGCGCTTCTGCATGGGGGCCGCCTGGCGCGAAGTGAAAGACGGGCCCGCGTTCGAACGCGTGCTCGAGATGGTGCGCGGCGTGAAGAGCCTCGGCCTCGAAGCCTGCGTTACACTCGGCATGCTCAACGAGACCCAAGCGCAACAACTCAAGGAAGCGGGCCTCGACGCCTACAACCACAACATCGACACTTCGCGCGAGCATTACAAATCGATCATCTCGACGCGCAGCTTCGACGATCGTTTGAATACGCTGCAGAACGTGCGGAAGGCGGGCATTACGGTTTGCTCGGGCGGCATCATCGGCATGGGCGAAAGCATCGACGATCGCTGTGGGATGTTGCTCGAGCTCGCGAAGCTCGAGCCGCACCCCGAGAGTGTGCCGGTGAACGCACTCGTGCGCATCGAAGGCACACCGCTCGCCGCGCTGCCGCCTATCGATCCACTCGAGCTCGTGCGCATGGTGGCCACGGCGCGGATCACGATGCCGCGCTCCAAAGTGCGGCTCAGCGCGGGCCGCACGGATTTGCCGCGCGAAGCTCAACTTTTGTGCCTCTACGCTGGCGCCAACAGCATCTTCTACGGGGACAAATTACTCACCACGCCGAACCCGGAGACGAACGCGGACGTGGAGCTGATCCGCGCGGCAGGGCTTACGGCGGAAGCGCCTTCCGTAGTTACGAGCGGCGCGAACGCGCCGCGCGCCTGAGCCGTAAGCGACCACCCCACGCGCATGCGCCGAGCGCGAACACGATCCCGGCGAGCGCTTCGTTGCTGGAAGCATTCTTGCCGATCGCAGTCGCGCAGCAGCCGGTATCCGGCGTCGCGCATTCGCCGGAGAAGCCGTGGCGGGGAGTGCAATCCGAGCCCGCCGTGCTGCGCCCCGGCGGAAGCGACGCGCAAATGCCTTGTTCGTCGTCCGAAGCGAGCGTCGTCATGTCCGGGTCGTAGGACATGTACATCGTGGCACTGGGGTCGGAGGTGTGCGAAAGCCCCAGGAAATGCCCGAGCTCGTGCGTGACCACGGCGTTCAAATCCATCTCAGCGCCGGTCGGGTTGGCGGACAATGTGCGATTGTCTGCGGAGTTGATCTCGACGT
>DASYCL010000487.1:0-1800 GCA_036500245.1 Polyangiaceae bacterium
AACAACTGGTTCGCATCCTGGAGCTCGAGCGTGACGGCGGCGCCGGCCATCGTGCGCACGGCCCAACCCGCACCGGCTCCGCGCTTGTCCACCAGAGTTACGCTGGGCGCGGCGCGAAACACGAGCTCGAGCGCAAAGTCGTCACTGCCGACGTCACCGCCGTCCGCGCTTTCCGCCACGTAGCTTGCACTCGAGCCGCCGAGCTCGACCGCGCGAGTGCCGTCGGTGAACGGCGCTAACAGGCCAATTTTCGCTGTACCGGTGGGCATCAGGTTCAAATTTCCGAACTCCGAATGCCAAGACGCGAGCGTCGCGTCCTCGCCTCGGAAGAGCAGCGTCGGCCCGAGTGAAACCGTATCGAGCTCGAGCTTGGAGATGCGCGACGTTCCGCTTTGATCGAGATCGAGCGCGAAGCTCACGCCGCGATCCGTCGCGCTCGAGCCGCCAGTACCGCCGGACGTATTCGCGCTACACGGCACGCTCGCGCTGGCGACCGCGCCGTCGGCTCCCGGGCACGCCGCGCCGATGACATACGGGTTGTGCGAACAGGCCAGCGCCAAAACCGCGCACGACGCGGCTAGAGCGATGCGAAGACCGCATGTCGCGCGCGTTCGAACGCTGCTATTCGCTCGTGTCGTCGTCGCTGCATAGTGTCCGCCAGATCCGAAATCGTTCGCAGAAAATGATTTGCCTGCTTCGATTGCGATAAATCGCGGCCAAAGCTAGAGTTCGAACGTGGTTGAGGAGATTCGGAATCTCCGCGCACCAATTTTGCCGAACGAATGGCGAGCTTGCCCACACATTCAGAGGGCGGCGCGAACGCGCCACGAACGGACGAAACCGTTCGGGCGGCGCCGCGCGCCGCGCAAACGCTCGGCTTTCGAGAAATTCATGACACCCACTATGCGTTCGTTTGGCGCTACGCCGCCAATCACCGCGTGCCGAAAATGGCGATCGACGACGTGGTGCAAGAGGTATTCGTCATCGTTCATCACCGGCTGTCGTCTTTCGAGGGCCGTTCGTCGCTCAAGACTTGGCTCGCCGGCATCGCGCACAACGTCGTGCGCGCTTATTTCAGAAAGCCGGGCAATCGACTCGCTGAAAATACACCGATCGATGAGCTGCAGCTGCTCGCGCCCGGTGCCAATCCCGCGGAGGCGCTCGAACGCAAGGTTGCGCTCGAGCTCTTGCATCAGCTTTTGGACAAACTGAGCGACGCGCAACGCGAAGTCTTCATCTTGTGCGAAATCGAGCAGCTTTCGAGCGTCGAGGTTGCCGAAGCGCTCGGCACGAATGAAAGCACGGTGCGAACTCGGCTTTTCGCGGCGCGCAAGCTCTTCAACACGGGCGCCGCGCGTGCTCGCGCAGCGCAGAAATGGCGAAAGCCATGACTGATACCGAGCTTCGACCCGTCGCGCAGGATTTGCTCGAAACTGTGCGGCTCGCGCAAACACCGAGCGACGCCCAACGCGAGCGCGCCTACCAAGCGTTGATCGCCGGGCTCAGTGGCGGCGCAATTGCCGGCGCAAAAGCAATCAGCGCCAGCAAGGTAGCCAGCACTGCCAGCTCGTTTTGGCTCAAATGGGCCGCATTCGGCGTGATTTTGGCTTCAGCGAGTGCCGGCACGGTGATTTGGGCCAAGCACCGACACGCGCTGTCAGCAGTTGCGTCATCGCTCCACTCAGGAACGATGACGGCGAGCGCCACCGCGACAACTGATGACTCGAGCGCGCCAATGATCACGACACCGAGCCCCAGTCCGCTCGTATCGAGCGCAGCGCCTGTGCCGAGCGCGACTCC
>DASYCL010000488.1:0-4281 GCA_036500245.1 Polyangiaceae bacterium
GTCGCCAGCGAGCTGAAAACATGCGACCTGCTCGTCTCCGCAATGCACGTGCAGCATCGCCGTCCCGTCCGGTCCGACGATGTGCGTCGCGCCCGCCGGCTCCGCGCAGGCTGCCGCGAACGGACACATGAGCACCGCTCCGAGCCAAGCAAAACGCGAGCGTCGCGACATTCTCGCCAATATACCAGCATCGGTCGCCGCTTGCTTTGGTTGCCGCGAAAGGGCCGCGAATGCACCAGTGTGGCGCGGCGCTCAAGCGCGCTGACGGCTACCAAACCCTGTAAAAACGCGGGCGCTCCGCCGGGCGAAAGCCCCGCGCGAACGCCGTGATAAGCTTTCGTCGATGCGGGCGGTGAGTAGGACAGAGTGGACGCTTCGGGCGGCGAGCGCGTTCAGCGTCGCGCTGTTGGCCGGCTGCGCCGGCAAGAGCACCGCGTCGGACACACCGGCGTCCACGCCGGCCGCGAGCACGGCACCGGCCACGAACGACGGCGATTTGCCGTGCCTCGCCGGCGACAGCGTGAAGTCGCTCTACTCCGGCGTCGTTACGGGGCTCGGCATCTCCTCCGACCAAGTCGTGATCACGAGTGATCGCGTGCTGCGCGTGCCGCTCGCGGGTGGCGATGCGGTCACGCTGGCGACACCGGAAAGCCCGTACGGCTTGTTGCTACTCGGCGATCGCGCCTACTTCGAAGCATCGCACCCGGACGGCGCTCCGGTCGGCGCCAAGCAACCCACGGGGGAAACGCTCGATTCCGTGCCCGTCACGGGCGGCGATGCCTCGACCGCGCTCAGCGAGGATCTCGCGCCGTCTCCCTTCGAAGGCGCGAGCGACGCTGACTCGATGTATTTCCCCGCGCGGAGCGCGAGCTCCGCCGTCACGCGCTTCACGCCGCCGAGCACGCGCACCGATCTCGGGTTGTCCGGTCCCAGCCTGCTGATCAATGCCATCGCCGTCTTCGGTTCGTACGTCTATGTCGCCGGTGACGACATTTCCGGCGGCGGAGGCCTTTCCAACGGCTTGATCGTGCGCGTACCGAAAAGCGGCGGCGACATGCAGCGCTTGCTCACCAATATCGGCCACCCGTGGAACCTGACCGTGGACGCGAGCGGGCTCTACTGGATCCAGGATCCACAGCAGTTCGAGGGCGGAGCGCAGCTCATGCACTCGAACCTCGACGGCACCGAGAGCACGAATCTGCTCTGGACGACCATCAACCCCGTTTCGGTCAGCTCATTCGCGATCGGCGGCGATCAGATCTACTTCACTGAAGGAGACGTCGTCGCCAGTATCCCGGTCGCAGGTGGACCGATGACGACCATCGCCAGTGGTCAGAATTCGCCGGGCATGTTGACGGCGGCGGGGCAAAACGTGGTCTGGCTCGCCCCGGCCAGCCAAGCGCTGTCGGATCCGACCGTGCCGCAGGTATTTACGGCCTGCGCGCCTCAACGCTAGCCGTCGCCACGTGTTCGGCTTCGACCGGCGCGAACGGAGCGGAAATCCAGGCGCGACCGTGCGTGTGAAAGTAGCTGCGCAGGAAATCACGCGCGAGCTCGTTGGCTTTGCGCCGCCAAACTTCGCCGTTTTCGAGCATCACCGCGACGATGATTTCCGGCTTCATGCTCGGCGCAAATCCGATGAACCAGCTCGTCATGCCTTCGTTGCTCTCGGGCCGCAGCGTGCCAGTTTTGCCCGCGACGCGAATGGCGCCGAGGTACGCTCGCCCGTGCTCGTCAGTGAAAGCGTGACGGCAGGTGCCGCTGCGCGTCGTGACTTCCATCATGCGGCGCATGCGGTCGGCGGTGAGCGGCTTGAGCACTCGACCCACGACTTCAGCTTTGTCGTCCGCGTCGGTATCCGAGTCGGCGGGCTCGGTGATGCGGATCTTCGTGGCTTCGCCGCCGTGCGCGATCACGCTCGCCAAATAAGCGCCACCGAGCGGCGATAGCGTGCTGCCCTGAAACCCCGCGGCAGCGCGCGCGAATTCGAGGTCGCCGTACGGCACTTCGAGCTTGCCCATCGGCACATCGAGCTCGAACGGCACGTTGCCGTTGAAACCGAGCGCCTCCGCCGTATCGATCAAATTTTGGCGCATCAGGCGATGCGTCGCGAGCTGCGCGAACACTGCATTTTTGCTGAAGCCGATCGCGTAGTGAAATGGCGCGCATTCCGTCGCATCTCCGTGCGGCGGATCCAAGTGCCGTCGCTCGATACCGTGCAGGCCGCCCGAAATGCAGACTTCGTCTTTTGGACTCAGGCTCGTATTTTCGAAGAGCGCCGCCGTGGTCACGAGCTTGAATACGCTCGCCGCGGGCACGCGCGCGCTCGAAAGCACGTGATGATGATGGCCGTCGCGCGCGCGCTCGGCCCAGGCGAGCACTTTACCGGTCTTCGCGTCGATCGCGATCATGCCGCCGCGCACGGCATTGGCCGTGTCGAGCACTTTGGCCGCGGTTTCTTGCAAATCGCGATCGAGCGTGAGCTCGACTTCACCGCCCGCGGCGAGCGGCGCGACGAAACGCGAGCCGTGCTCCGCCATCCGATCCAAATCGAACGCGGGTCGTGCTTCGCCAGCACCCGCGCTCGTCGCCGGAACGCCGAGTAAGATCGCGGCGAGCGGCAGTGCGAACAGCGCGCGGGGAAGAGCCCAGCTCATCAGTCCGACCTAGCGACTCTTGCTCATTCGGCCAAGGTTTCGGCAGTTCTAGCCTGCAAAACCACGCATTTTCGAGCCACTTCGATAAGTGACTGGTAAGATATTTGCGTACTTAAAACTACATTGGCGTACAATTCATTTTCGAGCTGGAGGATCGGCCATGGAACGACGAGTTGGTCTCAGAGCTAGGACGGATTTTCGGGTGATCGCCGAACGCGGCCCACTGCGTTCGGACTATCGCGGAGTCGAAGTTTCGCCGACGGGCATCGTGCTCGATCGCGGGCGGCTGATCGCTGAGCTCGATTCACCGCTCTTGATGAAGCTCGAGCTGCGCTTGCCGGAATACCTAAAGCCGGTGCGCGCGCTGGCCCGACCGATTTGGTCGTTCGGCACACAACAAGCGTTTCGCTTCGTGCGCATCGCCGACGTCGATCGCTTGATTTTGGCCGAACACCTCGATTTCGTTAGTGTGCGCGGCGCGATCTTGAACTGAAGGATTTCATCGTCATGTCTCTGCCCCGCCGAATCCGAACAATTTGGGCCGCGCTCCGAAAGCCCGGCGCGCTCCGCGTGCTGTATCAAGGCGTCACCTTTGCGCCGCGCTTGGTCGTCAATTTCGCCGCGGTCGCCGCGCTCGCCGGGATGCTCGGCGCGTGCGTGCCGGCAACGCAATACGAGGAAGCGAAATCGGCGAGCGAAGTCGAATTGGCCGGGCGCAAGCGCGCCGAGGCCGAGCTCGCCGATGCTCGCTCAAAGCTCGAGGCCGCGAACACCGAGCTGAGCGAACGCGATCAAAAACTAGCGGCGACCCAGGAAACCGTATCCGAGTCCAAGCTCGAGAACACGGTCGCGCTGAAAGAACGCGACGAAGCGACGGGCCTGGTCGACCAATTGCGCGGCGAGCTCGCGCGCGTGGGGGACGATTTGCGCTCTTACGCGACGCAAAAATCGGAGCTCGAAAAGTCGCTCGCGGCCACCGAGGCGAAGCAAAAAGAGGCGCCACCAGGCGATGCGCATGCGATCGCGCTGGCGCGCTTGATGCGCGATCTCACGGCCGCGCTCGGCGACCGCGTGCTGAGTGGGGACGTCGAAGTCGACATTGCGAACGGCAAGGTCGTGGTGAGCGCGCCGAGCGAGCTGTGGTTCGCGGACGACGCCAAATTGATTTCGGGCGCGGACGGCTTGATCGCCGGAATCACGCGCGTGCTCGCGCTGCGCACCGACACGTCACTCGAGGTGACGCCGCCGGGCGCAGGCGAGCTCGCGGGCCAGCGCGCGCAGGCACTGGTCAGTGCAATCAGTGCGAAAGGCGTGGATGCCTCGCGCATCAAAACCGACTTGGTCACGCCGGACGACGACGGCAAAGGGCCCTCCGCCGAAGTCACGCTCGCTTTCAGCGTGAAGTAGTCGATTCAGTTTCGCGAAGCCGCAAGCGCGTCGAACTCCACATCGATGTCGAGCGCGCTTTCGCTGTCCCGACCACGCGGCGCGGCGAGCGCACGAAATTGCGGCTGCGCGCGTAGCGCGTCGAACAGCGCCGTGACGAGCTCGGGCTTCACGCTCCTCTGAAAGCGCTCGTGCCAGCCGAAGCCGTCCTCGTCGCCTTCATAGTCTTCGGCGAACT
>DASYCL010000489.1:0-5837 GCA_036500245.1 Polyangiaceae bacterium
CACGGTCTTGCCGTCGAGCGAGGTGAAGATGTCCGCGGGGCGATAGGCCGCGCCGTCCGGCATGTTTTCTGCGGCCGCGACGATCGCGTGAACTTCCACGTCCGGCTTCACGGCGGCGACGGCCGCGATTGCGCCGAGCACGGCGGCCGCGCCGCCCATGTCCGACTTCATCTCGCCCATGCCGGCCGCGGGCTTGATGCAGAGGCCGCCCGAGTCGAACGTGATGCCTTTGCCGACGAAGGCGATCTTCTTGGTCTTCTTCCGCGGCACGTAGCTCAAATGGATGAAGCGCGGTTCGTTCTCGCTGCCTTGGCCGACTGCGTAGTGCAGGTTCATACCGGCGGCGAGGATGCCTTTCTTGTCGAGCACTTTGATTTTGAGTTTGTGCTTACGCGCGATGCCGCGCGCGACCTGCGCGAGAGCTTCGGGCGTGAGCACGTTCGGCGGCTCGTTCACCGCGTCCCGCGTGAGCGCGACGGCATGGGCGATCGCGACGCCCAACTCGAGCGCTTTTTTATCCGCGGCGCTCGCGCTGCCACGCGCGAAGTGCACGGCGATCTTGCCGAGCTCCGCCTTCGGCCGACGCTCGCCCGTAAAGTATTTCGTAAAGCGGTAGGCACCGAGCGCAACGGCTTCACCCACCGTGCGCAAATCGACATCGGCCTCCGGCAGGACCAAATGAAGCGTCCGCGTGCTCGCTCCGGAGTTATTGCGCACGATCGCCGCGAGTGACGCGCGGAGGCGCGCACCGTCCAGATCTTCTTTTTTGCCGAGACCGAGCAGGACGAGCTTTTTGGCTTTCAGTTTGCCGAGCGTCGGTAGCTCGAGCACTTGGTCGGGCTTAGCTTCGAATTCGACGGCTTTCGCGTGTTCGAGCAACGCGCCGTCGAACGCGTCGTCGGCTGCGACGACCGCGGGATGCGTGAGGGCCGCGCTTTGGCAAACGCCGACGATGAGCACGTCCGTTGCTGCGCTCGTCGCATCACCGGCAGCCAATTGAATCTGTAGAGCCATACTGAACGAGTCTCCGCGAGTTCTTGCGTGGGGAATTGTCAGGCGACGCGATTTTTAGCCGAGAAACTCCCGAGAAGCTCCGGACCCTAGCGCGCCTGCTTTGCGCTCGCAATGGCGCCACAATCTGCAATGGTGGCGAATTGGGCGCGTTTATCGCTGGTTCTACACGGCGCGCCCGCGCTCGCGCGAGCCCGTGAGCTGCCCTATGCTTCGCGCATGGCATCGATCGCGCGAACTCTTACCGCGCTCGTGAGCTTCGCGAGCGCGACGATCATCCTTACGGGTGTTGCCTCGGCGCAAGCGCCGGCGAGCGCAGCTTTTCCGCCGCAGTCGAATGATCAACCGCCGCCGACGCCACCGCCGACGCCCGCACCATCGCCACCGACGCAGCCAGCGCCGGTAACTCAGCCGGCACCGGCGGCCGCGCCGCCGCCTGCATATCCGCAGCAGAATCAAATTGGAGATCCGGTTCCGCCGCCGGCGACGGGCTACGCGAACGCCCCGCCTGGATATGGCTACGGCTATCCACCGCCGCCGCCGCCGCACAATCCTGACGAAGGCTTCAAGGTGCCGGAGTTCTCGATCCGCATCGATCCGTTCAATTGGCTGCTCGAGGGTCGGCTCGGGCTCGAGCTCGAAACTCAAGTTTACAAGTTCGTGAGCGTCGAGTTCGTGCCGGTGTTCGTCACGACGCACTCGCCGCCGGTGCTGAACTACGACTCTTACTCGAGCACCCTCACGCAATCATCGCACGGAATTGGTGCGATTTCCGGGATCGGGATCGACGCGGCGTTTTGGTTCGATGGCAAGCCATTCCGCGGCTACGCGCTCCGCACCGGCTTCACCAACTACGCTTATACGTACAACACGACGGACTCAGGCATCGCCGTCGACTCGGTCAGCCACACCGATCGCGAATTTTTCGTGATGCTCGCGGACGCTAGCCGCTGGGGTGCGTTCACGATCGGAGGCGGCATCGGGCTCGGCTACGAATTGAACCGCGAGAATCGCTGTTTCACCGGCGCCTTCGACGTCAACTCGGCCACGAGCAATTGCCCGAAGGACCAGATGCTGATCCAATTGGACAACCAAGGCAATCGGGCCGATCTAAACGGCTTCCTCTATCCATTCGATCTCTTGGTTCGTTTCTCGCTCGGCGTGGTGCTCTAAAATGACGAGCGGGGAAATCGCGGTCACCGGCGCGGGTGGCGCGCTCGGTTCCGGGATCGTGCGGGCGCTGTGCGCGAGCGGCACACGAGTAATCGCGATCGAGCGCGACGTGGAGCGCGCGCAAGCTGCGTTCGCCGGCGTCGGCAATTGTCGCGTGCTGGGATTCGATGTCACGGACCGCGAAGCCTGGAAGCGCGCGCTCGGTGATGCCGAAGTCGCTGGCGCGGTACTCGTCGCCGGCACATGGAAGGGCGGAAAACGGGTCTTCGAAGCGGGCGCCGAGGCGGATTGGAACGCGCTATTGAGCGCGAATCTCGAGACCGCGCACGTCAGTTTGCAGGCGATTTTGCCGCGACTCGTCGCGACGAAGGCGGGCAGCGTCGTCGCGATTGGCTCGCGCACGGCGGTCCGGCCTTGGGAAGGCGCGCGCGCCGCGGCTTACGCTGCGTCGAAGGCGGCTTTGGTGGCGCTCGTGCAAGCCGCCGCCGCTGAAGTGCTCGCCGACGGCGTGCGCGTGAACACGCTCTTGCCGAGCACGATCGACACGCCGGCAAATCGTGCAGCGATGCCGCAACACGATCCTTCGACGTGGGTGAGCGTGGAGTCGATCAGCGGCGTGATTGAGTTTCTGCTCTCCGACGCCGCGCGCGACATCTCCGGCGCAGCGATTCCGGTCTACGGCAAAGACGGCGTTTGACTTGGACGCGCGCGCCGCGTCGCGCTGGGCTCACCAATACTTTTCGGTAGTGATGTGCCCCGGCGTGCGCACGCGATGCCTGCGCAGGCCGCGCGTGGCAAGGAGCGCACTGAGCTCGAGGATCATGTCGGGGTTACCGCACAGCATTAGGTGCGAGCGTTCGGGGTCGAGCGAGAATCCGACGCGCTCCTCCAAGCTGCCCGAAGCGAATGCGGTCGTGACCCGGCCGGCGACTGCTGCGCCCGGCGTCGCGCCGCTGACCACGGGCACGCGGATGAACCGGCCGGCATGCGCTTTGGCCAGCGCGTCGTGTTCTTCGCCATAGGAGAGTTGCTCGGCTTCGCGCACACCGTGAGCCACCACGATGCGCTCGAAGCGCTGCCACAGCGCGGGCGAGCGGAGCATGGCGATGAACGGGCCGAGACCTGTACCGGTAGCGACGAACCACATGTCGCGCGCGGGTGGCACGTAGTCGAGCGTGAAAAATCCCTGCGGCTTTTGCTCCACGAGCACGCGCGCGCCGACTGGCAAGCGAGTGAGCTCGGGCGTCAGTGCGCCGCCAGGCACTTCTTTCAAATAAAACTCGAGCGGCATGCCGGGGGCCGAGGCAATCGAGTACGAGCGGCGCACGAGCTCGCCGCCGTGCTCCACGCCGAGATTGACGAATTGCCCGGGCGAATGGGGCTGAATCACCGCCTCGATGGTCAGCGTCGTTAGGCCCGGCGCCCAGTCGCGACGAGCGACGACTCGGCCTTCTGCAAATCCTGTCATACCTATGCCGGAGCGTAGCCGAAAGCGCGTGCGATGGATGCGCGAGGCTCGCAAGCTGCTGAAAGTTTGTACCCGGCTTGCGCCGACCCCTTCGACCGGTAGCCGCAAATTTAGGGCACGGCGAGCCGAACCGTGTACCCTAAATATTCAGATGCCGTTTCCCATCACGTGTACGGCTTGCGGCAAGACATTCTCGATCGCGGACGATGTCTACGAGCGCAAGGTCAAAGGGCGCGTCGTTACCATCAAGTGCAAGCAATGCCAGGCCGGCATTCGTATCGACGACACGCATGCCGGCGCGTCCAACGAAGATGCCGAGCCGGTCAGCGTCGTGAATCCCGAGCCAGTACCGGCCGCGACGCCCAAGGCTGAACCCCCAAAGGCAGAGCCGACCAAGGCGGAGCCAGTGGCGGCAGCGCCGGTCGCGGCAGCCGCGACGGCGAAGGCAATCGCGACGCCCGCGCCGGCGCCTGCATCTGCTGAGCCAAAGACGGAGCCGAAAGCGGCGCCCCCAGCGGCGGAAGAAAAGGTCGAGCCAGCCAAGGCCGAGCCAGTCGCACCGACCGTCGCAAAGTCACCGGCAACAGCGGCAGCGAAGACCGAACCTGCAGCGACCGCAACCAAAGCACAACCCTCAGGGGTTGGAGCGGCGAAGGCGCAACCCAACGCGAGCGCCGCGACGGCCAAAGCGCAACCCGCAGCGAGCGGGGCAGCCGCGCCCAAAGCGCAAGCTCCAGCCGCGACGGCCAAAGCGCAACCGGCCGCAGCGCCCAGAGCGCAACCAGCGAGCGCGCCCGGCGCGGCGAAAGCTCAGCCAGCAACCGCGCCGAAAGTGCAAGGCACCGCGCCCGGGGCGGCCGCACCAAAGGCGATCGCGCCCCGTCAGCCGACGCTCCTCGGCATCAACGCGCCGCGCGCCGATCAAGTCGCGCTCGCCGCGTCTGGCGCGCTGGCAAAGCAAGCCACGGCGCCACGCGCGCAGCCGACAGGAGCCACACCGAAGGCGCCCGCCGCAGCTCTTGCCCCCGGGCTCGCGGAGCCCGCCGGCGCGCTTTGGGCCGTCGATTTTCCGGATGGACAAGATCGCGAGCTCACTGCCGAGCAAATTCAGAAGGAACTCGCCGCCGGCACGATCAACGAGACGACGCTCGTTTGGCGTGAAGGCATGGATGAGTGGAGGGAGCTGTCGCAGGTTCCCGAGTTGCTCGTGCCCGAGCCGCCGAAACCGCGAGCAAAAGCGCCGTCGGCAGCCATGCCCGAAGCACGGGCACGCGCTGCGTCCGCGCCGGACTTGGGAGAGCCGCGACCGCGCGCGCCTTCATCGCCGAATTTGGCGGAGCCTTCGCCGGCGATCGCGGAACCGCCGCCGATGCGGCCGAGAGCTCCGTCCTCACCCGCCGTCGGCGAGCCGCCGCCCGTGCGACCACGAGTGCCGTCCTCGCCGGCCATCGGCGAGCCGCCGCCGATGCGACCCAGAGCACCGTCTTCGCCGGCAATCGCTGAACCGCCCCCGGTGCGGCCCAAAGCGCCGCCCGCTCCGGCGCTAGCGGAAGCGACTCCGGCGCCCGCGCCCGCGGCGAGGGCGCCGACTGCTTTCTCGCCGTTCGACGCACCTTTCGATGCGCCGAAGCCGGCAGGTTCCAAACCGCTCGATTCGTTCGGACCTTCTGCGTTTCCGCCGGCGCCGATCGCAGCGCCGGCGGCGTTTTCGCCGCTAGCTTCCTCCCCGATCGCGGCCGTCGCGCCGAGTCCGACGCTCGACGAATGGCCGAAGAAGAGCAAAGCGCCGTTGATCATCGGCATTCTGATCGCGATTGTCGTGATCGCCGGCGCGATCTTTTATTTCGTGAGTGCCAAGGACGCGCCGCCACCCGCAGCGCCAATCAGCGCATTGCCGCCGACCGCGCCGACCGCGACGCATACGAGCTCCGACACCACGGCGACCGCGCAAACCACTTCCGCACCGGACGAGAACGCGACGGGCACGCCAGCGACCGCGCCGCGCAATGCGATCGAAGCGCCGAATTCAGCCCCACTCACGACGCCCAACGCAGGTTTCGCCGAGCTGTTCGCGAGCGGCGCGCGCCATGCCGAAGAGAAGAACGGCGCGAACGGCCCGACGCAACGTTTCGACGCAAATTCCGCGAAGGCCGCGGTGAACGCGGCTGCCGCGGGCGCGGCCAGC
>DASYCL010000490.1:0-2818 GCA_036500245.1 Polyangiaceae bacterium
CGGCGGCGAGGTTGGCGCCGAAAGAGACCGGACCTTTCTCGCCATCGAAGATTGCGCGAAGGCCGGCGCTCGGCAGTGTGTCGCCGATGTACTCGCCCTTGGAGAAGGCATGACCGATCGGCGCCGAAAGGAACGCCGCGCCGCCGACGACGAATGGATCTTTGACCTCACCGTGCAGGCGAAACTTCGCTTCGACTTCGGGATCGCCCGCGCCGACCGCGTCGATGCCGTGCCTCGAATTGTCCCCGGTGTCCGGATTGATGCCTTGGCCTTTGACCCAAGACACTGGAACCTTGAGCGCAAGTTGTAAGCGCGGGATCACCGTGAGCGTGCCGAGCAAGTCGCCGGTGATTTCGTTCTGAATCACCTTCGTGTCTCGGATGCCGGTCACGTTCGAGCCGCAGTCGGTCGCGACGGTGCCGGCCACGGCCGTACAGCTTCGTACCGTGAACGGCTCGAAGCTGTAGTTCGCCATGAAGCCGGCGCTCCACACCATCTTGCCGTCCATGCGCAGACCGCGAGTGGTGAAGTAGTTGTGCATGCCGGCAGCGGGATCGAAGCGCTGCACGGCAAAGTCACCGCTGACCGCTTGCGCGTGCGCGCGCGGCGCGAAGACGAGCAGCGAAAGCGCGCCCGACGCGATACCGACGAGCGCGCGGCGCGTAGTACTCGGACCCTTGGAACCGATTCGCGCGGGGAGCGCGAAGCACAGGCGAAGTTTACGAACCAACGGTGTCTCCTTCTGACTTCGGCCGCGCACGCAAAAAATCATACTCGGCAGATTGGGCACAAGACTCCCACAGTCTCAGCGCCTTTCGCAACGATCATCACCCGCGTTCTCTAGACGCACGCTCTCTTAGATTCCTCAGCTTATCGCGCGAGCCACGCCGGAGCGCGATCGCGCTCGTACCTTTCGGTAGATTCGGCATGCGCGGGCACAGCTACGGACGAGCGCCGGGACTTCGATAACCGAACGAGCACGCCGCAGCGCGCACGCCACAATTTCGATATGCTGCCCGCTCGTGGCTGTCTGCTCGGGCTGCAAGAGCGTCATCACCAGTGTCGACGAGGCCAAGTTTTGCCCGCACTGCGGACAGGCGATCGCGCGCGTAAAAGAGCTGATCGGAGCGGGCGCCGAGCTCGAGCTGGAGGATTGGGGACGCGCGGTGCTCGGCCACGCGATCGGCGAGGGCGGCATGGGCGTCGTCTATCGCGGTTGGCTTTATTACAATCCCGCCGGCCGGTTCGCTCAAACCGCACCTCACCCGATCGCGGTCAAGGTCCTGCATCCGCTGCTGCAGGGCAAGGCGCGCGCGCGCAAGCTCTTCGTGCGCGAGGCCAACGCGCTCGCCCGCTTGTCCCACCCGAACATCGTGCATTTTTTCGGGCTCTCGGACTTCGATGGCCAGCTCGCGCTGGTGATGGAGCTCGTGCACGGCGAGCCGCTGAACGATTTGATTCAGCGCGTGCGCACTGAGTCGCGGAGGGGCCCGCTTCCGGCGCTGCCGCTCGCGCAAGCGTGGCACTATTTTTCGCAGTTGCTCGGCGCGCTTGCCGCGTTGCACGCACTCGGCATTTTGCATCGCGACGTGAAGTCCTCGAACTTGCTCGTGCGCGGTGACGGCGTGGTCAAACTCACCGATTTCGGCATCGCGCAGGTGCCGGCCGAAGAAGTCAAAAACACCGGCGGCATGGCGCCAGGAACCGGTGCGTACATGGCGCCCGAACAAGTTCTGAATCGGCCGCTCGATCCACGCTCGGATTTGTATTCGGCGGCGATCGTGCTGTACGAGATGCTGACCGGTGTCACGCCGTTCGATCGACCCGAGCGCAACGAGTTGACGGTGCGCACCGCGCAAGTCGACGAAGCCCCCGCGCCGCTCAGCGCCAGCTTGAAGCAAGCGCCGCCCGTGCTCGACCTCTTGATAGCGCGCGCGCTGGCCAAGGATCCGGCGCTACGGTACGGCTCTGCGATCGAGCTCGGAGAAACCTTTCGCACCGCGCTCGGGCTGCCCGAGAGCGCGGGTTGGTCGCTCGAGCAACGCCTGGCTGACGTCGCCAAAACGATGTCCGATTTAGAGCTTCCTGCGCAGGCGCGCGAAGAGCTCGGTCAGCGGGCCGCTGAAGTCGGCGACGACATGATCGCGGCGCTACGCAAGTAGGGCGCTTGATACTGATCAGCGAAAAGCCGATTTTTGCCGGCATTGCTGCGCGTCGCCTGGGCTTTCGGCAAGCGGCACTCGCGCTGGGGCGCGCGCCGCAAAAGTCGGCATTGTGTACGGCCAGACCCCGTGGTTGACAGTCTTCCGCCGCGCGTGCGAAACGTCCCGGTCTGCCGCCGCTCCCCAGCGAAGATCCGCATGAAACAAGCCTCCTTTGTCTCGCTCCTCGCGTTCGGTTTTTTGGCCATTCCGGCGCTCGCGGAGGCGCAAACCAAAGCTCCCGCTGGCGCCGACAGCGCAGCGCCCAAAGCGACTGACGCCGCGAAACCGAGTGCCCCGGCAAAACCGGCGGATGCCGCGAAGCCCAGCGACGCGCCCAAGACGAACGGCGCGGCAGCGGATGCGGACAGCGACAAAGCGCCCGCCACGGCTGGCGAAGCGCTGCCCGAAGCCACTCCGACTCCAGCGCCGGTGCCTGCCCCGGTGCCCGTGCCCGGTGCCGCGACGGGTGGCTTCAGTCCACTCCCCGCCTGGCCTGAGCCCGGCGCGGACGCGGCCGAGCTGAAACGCCAGAACGCCGAGCACTCGCACGAACCGGGCAGCAAATCCGGCGAGCATGAGGTGTTCGCAGAAGATTGGTGGACGCACGCGCGCCC
>DASYCL010000491.1:0-1560 GCA_036500245.1 Polyangiaceae bacterium
CGATGCGCTCACGCCGCACGCGCTCGAGCAGCGCGACCTCGAAGCGCTCGTCGGCAAGGCGCTGGCGCCGGACCTCGACGATCGCTACGCCAGCGCGAGCGCATTGCGCGACGACATTCAGCGCCTGCTCGCCAACAAGCCGATCCATGCACGGCCGGCGGGGTGGCGGTATCGCGCTCAGAAGTTCGTTCGTCGACGTGGCGGCGAAATCGTCGTCGCGGCTGTGGCCGCGGTCGCGCTGGTCACCGGCGTCGTGCTGCACACACGCTCGCTCGAGGCCTCGCGCGATGTCGCACGCGCCGAAGCCCTGCGAACGGAGCGCACTCGCCAATATCTGGAAGATCTCTTTCAGGGGAGCGAGCTCCCGTCGGTGAAGCCGGAGAGCGTTCGGGTGGCCACGCTCGTGCAAAACGGCATTCGCGAAGCCGTTGGACTTCGTCTGTCCGCTGATTCGTCGTTGCAAATCGACATGCTCGGCACGCTTGGCATCATGAGCGAGCGGCTTGGCAATTTTGTCCAGGCGGATTCTCTCACACGAATGGCGGTGGCGCGCGCCACGGCGCTCTACGGTCCCGACTACCCGGAAACGCTGTATCAGCGAATGCGCCACGCCATCGTGCTCGGGCGGCTCAACCAGCGCGATTCCGCTGAGCAGCAACTGCGGGCGATCGTTGAGCTCGCGCGAAACCAAAAGACCGATCCGAAGCATCCGATCATCGCCGAGGCGAGCTTGGCGATGGGGTCGTTGCTTCGCGAGCGTGGGCAGCCGGCGCAGGCGCTGACGTATTTCCAGACGGCGGCGGAGCTCAGTAGAACGCGCGACTCGACGTCGCGTGAATACTCGCAGGCTTTACGCGAGTTGGGCAACGCGTACGGCGAGGCGCTCGAGTTCACACGCGCTGACTCGGCGTTCCTCCGCGCATTGCCGATTGTGCGACGCCGGTACGGCCCGCGTCACCCCGAAGTAGCGTTCCTGCTCAGCAGCCTCGGATTCATCGCGTCGCAGCAAGGCAAACTCGACGAAGCCGCGCGTTACGAGCGCGAGGGGGTCGACATCAACGCGGCGTGGTACGGGCCGAATCACTACCTTACCGCGGCCTCGAAAGGCGTGTTGGCACAGACGCTCATTCGGATGAAACAGTTTGATGCGGGTGCGCAGTTGAGCCGGGAAACGATCGACGCTTTCACCCGCAACCCGGATCTCGGCCCGCGCAGCGTCTACACGGCGGTCGCCCGCAGCACTCTAGGCGTGGCGCTCGCCGGTAAAGGCGATCATCAGGGCGCGGTGCGAGAATACCAGCAGTCGTACGAGATTTTACACGCGGTGGTCGGCGACAGTGCGCGAAATACGATCACCCTCGCGTCGCGGCTCGCGCTCGAAATCGCGCGGCAAGGGTATCCGGACTCCGCCGTCGCGCTCCTGCGCCGCGAGTTGAGCATTTCCGAAAAAGCGTATAGCGCGGCGAATCCATACACGGCGCAGGTGCGCGCCCACCTCGGCGAAGCGCTGGTCGCCGACAAGAAATACGCCGAGGCGATCGAGGTGACCCGCGCGAGCCT
>DASYCL010000492.1:0-9311 GCA_036500245.1 Polyangiaceae bacterium
ATCGGCGAGCTCATGTCGAAGGCGTTCGCGGAAGCGAACGAGCGACGTCACGCCGAGATCGCCCAGCTCGTGGCCGCGCTGCCCGAGGGTGCTGGCGTGGAAGACATCGGGACCGTGTTTCAAGCTTCGGTCACGACCAGCGGCCGGGCGCAATCCGCGCAGAAGTCGAGCTCACGTGCGTCGATGTGGGCTCTGCTGACACTCGCGCTGTGCGGCGCGGTGCTCGTGGGCTTCTCGGTGTGGCGGGCTTCGCTGCGCGCAACGGAAAACGCCGCAGCCGCTCGACCGGCCGTATCGCAGGTCGCACTTTCGGTAAACGTGATCCCAAACCTCGCACACGTCGTCATCGACGACGGCGCGGAGTCGATCGGCGGCGCGCTTACACGCGTGTCAGTAAACACCGAGCACGTCGTGCACGCGGAATTGGATGGCTATTCGAAGGTGGAGCGCCGTGTTACCCTGATGAGTGATACCTCGATGACGATCGAGCTCACTCCCTTGCCGGCGACGTCAGCGAGCGCCGCGACCTCGACTCCGGTCGAAGCCGCGGAGTCTCCGCGAAAGTCGGCAAAAACCGCCAGGAATCCACGCTTCAAAGCTTCGGTTTCGAGTCTGCCCGCCGCGCCTCCAGTGGCCGCGACGGGCGCCAATTGTTCGCCGCCTTACTACTTCGTCGGCGGCATCAAGACGTTCAAACCCGAATGCATTTGAGCCACACCCGAGTACACGGTTCGATGCGTAAACTCTTTCAGCATTTGTCGTTGACCGCTTCGTTCGGCGCGGTCGTCTGCTCGTTCGCGCCGGCGGCGATCGCGGCAGATGCCCCGGCAACCGCTGCCTTTCCGCAGGCGGCGCCCGATCGAAATCAGTGTCTCGAGGCGCACCGCAGCGCGCAAGAGTTTCGGAAGAGCAGCAAGCTGCTCGAATCCCAAGAGCAACTCTTGATCTGTTCGAGCGAAAGCTGCCCGGGCGCGATCATCACCGATTGCGGCAAGTGGTTGACCGAGCTCGATCAGTTGACGCCGTCGGTCGTGTTCCAAGTGCGCGTGGACGGCAAAGAGACGAGCGGCGCCCACGTCGAGCTCGACGGTCGCGAGATCAACGACTGGTCGCAGGCCATCAAAGTGAACCCCGGTCGGCACGACGTGCGCGTGACCGTGGAGGGCTTCGATCCGTACACCGAGAGCGTGGTTGCGGCGGAAGGCCAGCGCTTGAAGATGATTTCCGCGGAATTCAAGAAGCCGGCGCAGGCGCCGCAAGCCGCGCTCGTGCCGCAGCCGATCGAACACGCGCGGCCGACGCCGCCGGGCGTCTACGCGTTGCTCGGCGTCGGCGTAGTCGGTGCCGCCAGTTTCGCGACCTTCGCCGCGATCGGCAAAACCAAACAAAACCAGCTCGACAATGATTGCCTCAAGGTCATGTCTTGCACGGACTCCGATCTCAAACCGATGAAAACGGATTACTTGATCGGCGACATCTCGGCTGGCGTGGGCGCGGCCGCGCTGATCGGCGCCGCGATCGTCTACTTCACACGACCCACGATCGAATCGTCTCCGACTTCGTTCACGGTGGGGAGCGTGGCTGGCTCTCCAACTTCGTTCGGCGTCTCGGCGTCTCGCGCTTGGTGAGGAGTAAGGCAATATGAACGCTCGCGATCGATTCGTTCTGGGCTGTGTCTTGGTCGGCGCCACGGCGTTCGCGTGCTCGAGTGAAGATCGTTCGAGCGACGACTCGGCCGGCGCCTCCGGCGTGCCGACGGCTGGCACGAGTTCGCAAAACGGCGGCTCAAGCTCGACTTCGGGCGGGAGCATCGCGACGAGTGGCAGCGGCGGGTCGACTAGCCCGAGCGCGGGAACCTCTTCGACCGGCGGTACGTCGAGCATTGCCGGTTCGTCCAGCACTGCTGGCCAGAGCGCTGGCGGCGCGACCGCTGGCGGCAGCGGTGGCGCCGGCACGACGAGTGTCGCGGGCGCGGCAGGTGCGGACACGGGCTCCGCGGGTGAAGGCGGCGCGCCGAATCCTCCGCCTCCGCCGCCTCTGCTGCAGAACGGCAGCTTCGAGCTCGGCACACTTCAGTTCTGGACCGCCACTGTCACACCGAGCGACGTGGGTCGCGCCCTCTTTACGCAATGGGGTCCGAACAGCGCCTCACCTCGTTCGATCGACGGTGATTTCGAAGCGGGGTTTTGGAACAACACGGCAAGCTTCAAGGGCGATCTGCATCAGACCGTCACCGGTCTCACGCCCGGAAAATACGAACTCAAACTGTACGCCGCTTTTGGCTTGGGCCTGAACGCCGCGTACATCTACGCCATCAACTGCGGGCCCCAGGACGTGACATCCGATCTGGCGATCGCCGATGGCGCCGCGGATTTCATCGCGGTTTCATTGCCGTCCATCGACGTGACGAGCGACAGCTGCACGGTCGGCATCTATGCCGACCTGAATGTCGGTAACTGGCTCAACGTGGATGAGTTCGTTTTCGATCAAGTACCCTCGCCGCCACCGCCCTAATTGAACCTTCACTCTGGGAGCTCGTAATCGGATCTTGCGCATTCCTTTTTGGTGCTGCGCGTGCCTGGTAATCTCTGGCTGCGCAGCAATTGATCGGTCGTCACTCGGTGGGAACTCCGGCGCTGCACAAGGCGGACAAGCGTCCGCCGGCGGCAGCCAAGCGAACGCGGCCGGCTTTCAAAATTCGGGCGGGTCAGGCAGCGCAGCCGCGCTCGATGCGGGCGGCTCGGACGCGGGCGCTCACGCGGCGAGCTTCATCCTCGGCGCGGACATCACTTGGGTTCAAGCCGACAGCGACGCAGGCGCGACCTACAGCGACGGCACGACGCGCGACATCCTCCAAATCCTGAAGGACCACGGCTTCAATTACATCCGCCTGCGCACGTTCGTCGATCCCAAAGCGAGCGACGGCTACGACAGAACCAATGGCTACGCGGATCTTTCGCACACGATCGCGTTTGCTCAGAAGATCAAAGCCGCGGGCCTGGGTTTTTTGCTGGATTTTCACTATTCGGACAACTGGGCGGATCCTGGAAAACAGTGCGTGCCGGTGGCGTGGCAAGGCTTCACCAACATCGATCAGATGGCGAGCGCGCTCCACGACTACACGCACGACGCCGTCAGCGCGCTCGTCGCGGCGGGCGCGCGTCCGGACATGGTGCAGATCGGGAACGAAATCACGCCGGGCATGGACATCCACGACTGCAACGCGGACGGGATCCCGACCGGCATGAACGCCGTGACCGGCGTAGTCTCGAATTGGACGAACCTCGGCGCGCTGCTCCGCGCCGGCTCGAACGCGGTCAAGGAAGTCGATCCGCAGATCCAAGTCATGCTGCACTTGGATCGCGGCAACGCCTATCAGACGAGCCACGATTTCATCGTCAACGCGCGCGCGGCGAACGTCGTGTTCGACGTGTTCGGCGAGTCTTGCTACACCGCGTATCAAGGTCAGCCCGCGGATTGGGCTTCGACTTTTCAGCAGCTCGCCGCCGCTTTTCCGGACCTGAAGCTCGCGATCGCCGAATATGGGCCCGAGCAGCGCGCGGCAAATGACCTATTGTTCGCGTTGCCGGGCCAGCAAGGCCTCGGCAGTTTCAACTGGGAGCCGACGCACGGCGGTGCTTGGAACATGGGGCACTCGTTGTTCGTCGACAAGGGCACCATGAACACGTCGACGCCCGACTTGCTCTTATACGATCAAATGAAGATCGATTACGCTTCGCGGCTGTGAGCGCCGAGGCGCGAAACTACAAGCACGCGGGCTTGTAGGTCTTGATGCCGTGATCGAAGTAGTAGGGCGGATTGCAGTCGGAATTTTGCGCCGCGGTCGCGGTTGGCGGCGCAGTCGAGGGCAGCGTCCGGCGAGCACCGGTTGCAACCACCGACTGCGCGGTCCTCGAGTGTGAACCCGAATTCGAGCTCGAACTCGGATTCGAGGTCGCGCTCGCTTCGGCCGCCGCGGGTTCGCTCGCGTGCAGCGCCACTTCGAGGCTGAGCGACTTGTCGAACGTCAACGAGCGGCTGTCGGACACGAAGCCGTCCGCGTAGACGACGATTTGGTGCGCGCGATCGTCTTCTGGCAAAGTCAAAGACACGCTCGACGAGTCGAACTCTTTGTCGTCGATTCTCACTTTGGCTTCCGGCGGGGTCGCCTGCACGTGCAGCGAAATCGTGCTCGGCGCGGCCGTTTTCAGGCTCGACGGCGGAGCGCCGCGGCTCGAACGTAGCGAAATCCCGACTCCCAGCGCGATCAAGGCGACCGTCCCGAGGCTGAGCCAGAGCTTGCGACGCCCGGGCAGTTCGAGCTTTTGCTCCGAACTGGTGACGAGATCGAGCTCGCGATTGGGTGGAGGTGCAATCGAGTTGTGCCGCAGCGCTTCCTTGATCGAACGCGCGCGTTGCTGCCGGTCGGGCTTGAATGCCTCAGCCAGCATGGCCCCAACGTCCCGCAGCGAAGCGCGCTGGCCTGTGTCGTCGAGGTAAGCGTCCAGATCGCGCCGCAGATCGAGCGCGGTGTCGTAGCGATCTTCGCGCCGGGGTGCGGTCGCTTTGAGGATGATCCGCTCGAGTTCCGGGTCGACGCTCGCGACCGAACTCGGGCGTGGAATGTCGCCGCTGATCAAGCGGTGCATCAAGTTCGCTTGCGAGACATTTGCCCACATGCGCACGCCAGTCGCTAGTTCCCACAAGATGCCGCCGACAGCGAAAATATCCGCCCGCCGATCAACGTCTTCGCCGAGCAACTGCTCGGGCGGCATGTAGGCGAGCTTTCCTTTGACCTCGCCGGTTTCGGTGTTGGAATCGTCGTGACGCATCTTGGCGATGCCGAAATCCAGCACTTTTACCGCGCCGTCGTAGGTCAGGAAGATGTTGTGCGGGCTCACGTCGCGATGCACGATTTGAAGCGGCGTGCCGTCGAAGTCGGTCAGCTCGTGCGCGTGATGCAAGCCGACCAGCGCGTCCGACAACGCCGTCATCAGCATTGCCGGGCTGAGCACTTCGCTCATCCGGAGCGTCGACAGCGGACGCCCGTCCAAGTACTCCATCACCAAGTACGGTAAGTCTGCGGCATGCACGACTTCGTGAACTTGCACGACGTTCGGGTGATTGAGCCGCGCGGATAGGCGCGCTTCGGCCATCAGCAAGCGACGAATCTCGCCCGTGTCTTGCCCGGTGCGCATGATCTTCAACACGACCAGCTTGTTGAAGCCGCCCGCGCCGGTCGCGAGCGCGAGCATGATGCGCGCCATGCCGCCTTCACCGAGCTCAAGCAGCGGCCGATAGCTCATGCCGGCAGAGCCCGCGATCGACGCGGCTTCGAGCACGCGGTGCGTCGCCGAATTCGGCCCGCTCTCCGAGGCAGCGGCATTCGACGGAATCGGGCTATTCACCGGGGTTTCTCCAGTGAGGCATTTTTGCGCACTTTTCTCGGCGCGCGGTGACTGCGCCAGATTGACTTGCCGAGGTTCGAAGGTCGAATGCGTGGAGCATGAATCGATGCTGAGTTTGCTGCGGGATTCGCCGCGCGTGCGCATGCGCGTGATTCCGATTCGAGCAGAGCGAAGCCTCAATCATCCCGCACCTTGGAATTCCCTGCCAGTGCTTTCGAGCTGACTTCGCCCGAAGTTCGTCAACACGGCGCAAGACCAAGACATGCGTAGCGCGAGGAAGGTACGCGAGAAGAACCGAAAGTGAAAAATGCTTCAACCGCAAGGTATACAGAGACCAGTGTAAACAATTTTACCGAAGCTACGGGTGAGACGATCGGCGATGCCGGTGCTTCGTGCACCACATCTTGCTCGCACATCGCCCGCAAAAACGCGTGTGCTTCGCCGCGCTGCGCCTTGCTCCACCGCGCTGAAACGAGCTACCCTTCACGGATCAATCCAATGCTGCGTCGTCATCGTCGGATACTTGCTTGGTCGCTGGGCTCTGCACTGGCGGCTCTTTGGGCCTCAGGTTGTTCGCTACAAAATTTCGACTATCTGAAGGGTGAATATCGGGGTTCGGCCGGCAGCACGAGCGGTAATGGTGGTTCCTCGGCGCAAGGCGGTGGTGCAGGCGGCACGGACGCGGTCGCGGGCTCGAGCATGAGCGGCGCCGGCAACGCCGGTGGTGCGCACGGCGGAAGTAGCGGCATCGCTGGCACGAGCGGTGACGACGGCGTCGGCGGTGACATGACCGAGATCGACGGCGGCGACGGTGGGCCTCCGCTGCCCGGTCAATTGCTGAATCCGGGCTTCGAAACCGCTGGCAGTCTGCGCACGGACACGCCCGACTGGACCAGCACGGGCGATACGGATGCGGCGTACATCGACCACTCGCCGGTTAAGAGTGGTGCGAACAAACTCGGGCACTGGCTCGGGACCCTGAACGACGTCACTCCGCCGACGTTCGCATATCAGGTCAGCACCTTCCAAACCGTCTCGCCGCTTCCGGACGGCACCTACACCTTCAAGATCTGGGTCGATCGCTCAGCGGGTCTGATCAGCGAGTACATCTTCGCGAAGGACTACGCGAAAGGACAACCCGCGGCGCAGATCAAGGTCGACACCGCCACCGCGATCGAAAACGTCTACACGCAATTCGTGATTCCGAACATCCAGGTCACGAGCGGCAAGTGCACCCTTGGTATTTTCACGCAAGGCCCGAACGACATGGCCAACAACTGGGCGAACATCGACGATGCAGAGTTCGAGCTTGCGGGTGAAGCCGGCGCGAGCGGCACCTGAGCGACTGCTTCGCGCTAGCCGTTAGCCCCTAAGTCCAGCCCGTTTCGCGCTCAAAAACTCGCGCGATCTTTTTTTGTGAAGCGGCGAGGAGCAATCAGACTTGCGCGCCTGATGGTGGCAACGACATTTGCCACAAGGTGCGACGCACGGACTTGTACATTGATTTCTAGGCGGACATTGACTTGTGAGCGCGAACCCAAGTAGATAGTGCCTGCCAGATCGTAGCGCAGGGTTCTATGCTCGAGAGGGAAAGGGAACACATTGAAACACAATATCGCCCTTATTTTGGCTGGGATTGGTGTCGGCGCGGCTTGCATGACGTCGTGGCGTCTGGCACATGCTGGCATAAAAGGCTCTTACCCGGTGATCGTGAATACGACGGCACGCCATGCCGAGGGTTCGCTCGGAAGTGCGCGTAATAGCTCTGATTCGACCCAATACCTCTATTGTGCGATCGACTATTCGCTCATTGGCGGGGTGGCGACACTTATCTGTGGAGCGAGGGATTCATCGGGAAATACTGTGAGCTGCACATACAGCACTAGTGATCTCCAGCTATTGGCTACGCTCAATCCGCCTGGAGCTGCGACTTTCAGTACTTTCCAGGACAATGTCATGTTGGCACAAATGGCTTCCATGTCGAGCGACTCGTACGTCTCCTTCGATGCAAGCAGCTCCGGTGCTTGCACGCATGTGTACATCGAGAATGGCTCGGTTGAAGTTCCGAAGGCGCCTTGATTTGGGGCAAACACGGTCGCCACCTGTCGGACCACGTGCTCGAAATGATCAGTCGCGCTTTTTGGGATGAATTGAACGCGCTGTCGTAGCGTTACGTGACGTAGAGCATGCCGAATAGAGCGAGCTCAGCGTAGCTCTTGAGTCTTCGGGACGCTCGACCAGCTTGTGATCGACGACTAGCTTCGGCCCCTGCTCGTCGATCCACAGCGAGATCTCGGAACCCGAATTCGTCGACCAACGTGCGCCGAATCTCGTCTCTTTTTCATTTGAAGTTCAGTGTGATGCCGGAAAACGACTGGCCCGAGTAGGCAAGTCACGCAGCGTTCGTGCCAAGCTCCCCTGCGCGATAAGTCGCGGCGTTTCGTCGTGACTTATGCTCATGATTTTTCGGAGCGGGCTGTTGATTCTCTACGCGTCCTGCTGGCGGAGGAGCCGGATGGTAGAAACCTCCTAGTCCGGATCTGGTGAGGGGCCTGGGAGGAAACTCCCGGGCCTACTCGACATAAATCCCTGTCACCAAAATATCACAGACCGAAATCGGCGCCGGAAAAGCACGTCGAGGCGCGGCGCGCGCGCGGGGTTGCAGATCTTGGTCGCTCGTGTTGCTCACGCGAACGATGACCTTTTTGGTCCACCTTTCGGACCTGCACATGACCGAGGACAACGTCGCGCAGACGTTGCTGTTCGAACGGTTGTTCGACACGCTCACGCTCGAACGCGACAAAGCGCGCCCTGAGCAGAGCACGATCGTGATCACGGGCGATGTGTTCGACTCCGGCACGGATCCGCCGGATCTGCTCGTGCGCGCGTTTCTGAAGTTGCACGCGCGCATGCTCGAGATTCTGGGTGACGCATTTACCGTCGTTTTGCCGGGCAATCACGATCGGCGGCGCTTCGGCTTGCTCGGCCCGAATAAAAACGAATTGTTTTCCGCGCTGCACCGCGCGGCCGATCCCGCGCGCATGCACGTGCTCGGACAACGCACGCCGTTCTTGGCGGAGGTCGTGCCCGCCGCGCTGCACCGTTTGCCGGCGCACGTCGTCGACGCTGCTCCGGATTTATTGGTTGCTCGTGTCGTGAGTCACATCGGCGAAGTCGGTCGCGTATCGGTGAGCGCGATTTGCTTTCTCAGCATCTTCCCGCCGTCCGCGGTCAAGCGCAGGTAATAGTCGGAAGAGCAAGCCGTTCCGTCTTCGTCCAAGGTGACGAAGTTCGAGCCGGCGGGAACACTCGCCGATGTCGCAGCGGTCTTCGCGATCTGATTGCCTTCGTTGTACTCGTCGTACATCGAGATGTAGATGCCGTCCGATCCGATCTGGATCATGTTGTAGAACTGATGCCACATGAAGTCGCCGTGGCGGCGCTGATGCGCTGACAAATCGCCGGGCAAAACGCAGGGTTGATAGTGCTTGCCCTTGCCGTGCAGATCAGTGACGTCGCCCTGATTGTAAGTCGTGCGGTTGTTGTCGGAGTCGGCGTTGTTGCCGATCACCCCGACCATCCAGGGCGAAATCGCGTCCAGCGTGTCGAACACGGCGCCGAAGCCGGCTTGCGACCAGCGCGTGCCGTCCGCGGTGCGCCAATCGTTGCCCAGGCCGCCGATCACGTACAGGCCCTGCTGATGGAAGTAATCGATGATGTCTTGCGTCGTCTGGGGCGTGCCCGGATGTTGGAGGTAGCCGAGCCCCCAAATGCAGACCACGGGCTTGCCGTTTTGCTTGGCGTAGGCGGTCGAATCGAGCAAATGCAATTCGCCGATGATGTGCTGGGTCCAGTCCGACTTGAGATCGGTGTCGAAGGTATCCCAGCCGCTGATGTCGTACA